>RFHM01000177.1 GCA_003696865.1 Acidobacteriota bacterium
CGTGCTCAACGATGGCCGTCTGGTCGTGGCCGCCCCGCGGATGAACGGGACGCTGCTCCATCTGTTCGATCCCTCGGGGCGGGAGGTGATGGGGTTTGGTGAGGTCCGGCAGTTCGATGTCGGCAACGAGGCGGAGAATCTTTTTCTCAACCGGGGGGTGGTACTGGTCGATGGTTCGGGGAGGATCTCCTACGTGTTCCGGTATGCGCCCCGGCCGACCGTTCAGGTGTTCACGGCTCGGGGGCAACAGGTGCGGGAGTTCCCCATCCGGGGGGCCGCCGTAGCGTTGCAGGTGGCGGCGGGGCGATTCGACGATTCGAATTGATTGCCGGGCCAGAAGCGACCGGCGCGTGGTCGTCTCTGTTGGGGTACCGGCGGGAAGCGACCTGGCCCTGTATATCAACGATCGGATCGTTCGTCGCGGTCCACTGTTGAGCACCGTCTTCGTCCAGAGTGGGAAGTCGATGATCGCATCCGAGAGCCACGTCTTCCAGCGCGCGATCATGCAAGCCATCGGCTTCCCGATCGGACAACCGGACACCATTCAGTACATGCCGAAGCTGAACATGTACAGCGTTCCCTGGGTCACGCTCAAAGCCCTCGCCACCGAGACTGTGACACCGATGCCGGTATCGAGCGACGATCCTGGGAAGAAGCGAACGGCCCTGGTAAGGCTATCAGTAGATTCCAATGGACTGGTCACCGACGTTCAATACATATCCGGAGATCGTGATCTGGCCGAGGCGGCGATGGAAGCCTTGAGATCCTGGAGCTTCCAACCTTTCACGGTTCACAATAAGCCGGTCGCCGTGATGAGCATCCTGTGGGTTGTGTCGGAGAACGGCAAAATCTGGTTCACAAGTGGCAGATAGACATCGTGTCGGACAAGGAGTGGCCGGCCATCCCAGCCACTCCACCTTGTAGTCAGTGCGCTCCGACTCATGGCGATCCAGAATCCCGGAGAGAATAGCGCCATGCTCATATGAGCGCCGGAAGAGTGCTCGCCTGACTGATGACCACTTCGCCTTTCACCAGTGCATCGTATAAATAGTGAGAAACCGCGAAGGAAAACCGAACGACGATCACTTCGCCCCTCACCAGGCAACTCCAAGGTGATCTGATTCGGTCGGCCGGCGAACGCATGAGATCAGTATCCGCATGGCCTTCGGCGCGCAGCACAGAAACATTCGACGTTGGGTACCGGGCCACGTCATAAGGCTCACCATCACGGGTGTTGCCGCCGGTCTGGCCACATCGTTGGTCATGACGCGCCTTTTGTCCGACCTGCTGTTTGGTGTGAGCGCCACTGACCCCATGACTTTCGCGAGCGTTTCGCTGGTACTCGTCATGTCTGCCCTGCTGGTGAGCTCTGTACCGCTCCGGCGCGCCACCAGGGTGAACCCAATGGAAGCTCTCCGTTACGAGTAGAAACTGCTCATCATCACAATCTATTCCCGAAGCGGTACCACTTTCATCCTCTCCTTATTCTCATCCCACCACGTCGTCATTTTCCACCGCCTTTGAAAGATCGTACGCCCGTATGATTTCAGATCGAGAAAAACGCCTCCACTCTCTCGCCATTCCCGAACTCCGGATGCGCGTCGAAGCAACCCGGCCGAGGCCGAGCGTCGTGGTCCTCATCGTCCAGCGGTCTACGGCGACTCCGCCGTCCGATTGAAAAACTCTCCGCCGGCAAGCTATACTGACGATGGAACGCCCGCACGGAGGAGGATGAGATGATGAAGTTGAAAGGAAAACGCGTCGCCCTTTTGGTCGAAGATCTCTATCAGGAGATGGAAGTCTGGTATCCACTCTATCGCCTCAAGGAAGAAGGCGCCGACATCACGGTCATCGGTACGACCGACGTCCACAAGAGTAAATTGGGTTATCCGGTGAAAGTGGATCTCCGTGCCGACCGGGCCCGGGCCGCCGATTTCGACATCGTGATCATTCCCGGCGGTTATGCTCCGGATCGCATGCGCCGGCATCGGGCGATGATCGACTTCGTTCGTCAGGCTCACCAACAGGGCAAGATCGTCGCGGCCATCTGTCACGGACTGTGGTTGGCCATCTCGGCGGGCATTCTCAGAGGCAAAACGGTCACCGGTTTCTTCTCCATCAAGGATGATATCGTCAATGCCGGGGCCACCTACGTCGACGAGCCGGTGGTCACCGATGGTCGCCTGATCACTTCGCGCGTACCGGACGATCTGCCCGCCTTCTGTCGTGAGATCATCGCCGCCGCCGCCGGAGAGGAAACCTCGGCCAGAGAGACATCGACGTCATCCCGATGATGGGCCGATCGAATCGATCTCTGCTCTGCCGGTGAGCGCTCGCCCGAAGGCATCCATTGTCGCCGGTGAGGGACCGTCACTCATAGGGTTACATTTCGAGACGGGGGTTCCCCTGTTCCCGCGCCTGGAATGCACCCGCGCCGGCCGAGCCCGGGTTCTCGGCGAAGTCGTCACGATGTCGCCGGCGCACCGAGCCGATGGCCATAGAGCGGAAATCGGGCGCTCAACTCCTCGACCCGTTGACGGACGGACTTTTGCACCTCCTCGCTACCAATCTGATCGAGCACTTCGGCGATCATGCCGGCGATGAGGCGCATCTCCGGCTCTTTCATCCCACGGGTGGTCAGCGCCGGCGTGCCGATGCGAATGCCGCTGGCCACCAGCGGAGGATTGGTGTCGAAGGGAATGGTGTTTTTGTTGACCGTGATGCCCGCCGCATCCAGGGCCTTCTCCGCTTCCTTGCCGGTGATTCCTTTGGCGTATACATCGACCAGAAGGAGATGATTATCGGTACCACCAGAGACGATGCGAAAGCCGGCACGGGCCAACTCTTCGGCGAGCACTTTGGCATTTTTGACGATCTGTGCCTGATACTCCTTGAATTCGGGCCGCATCGCTTCCTTGAAGCATACCGCCTTGGCGGCCATGATGTGGACGTGAGGACCGCCCTGTACGCAGGGGAAGACGGCGCGATCAATCTCTCGGGCGAACTCCTGCTTACACATGATCATGCCCGCGCGCGGGCCGCGCAGCGTCTTGTGCGTCGTCGTCGTCACGAACTCACAGGAGGGGATGGGACTCGGGTGTAACCCGGCGGCCACTAACCCGGCAATGTGGGCGATATCGGCCATGACGACCGCTCCCACCTCATGGGCAATCTCGGCGATGCGATCGAAATCGATGATCCGAGGATAGGCGCTGGCGCCGCAGACGATCATCTTCGGCTTATGCTGATGGGCCAGCTCGGCCATCTGATGGTAATCGATGGTTTCGGTCTCCCGATCGACGCCATAGGCGACGACGTTGAAGTACTTGCCCGAGAAATTGAGCGGGTGACCGTGCGTCAGATGCCCCCCGTGCGAGAGATTCATGCCCATGATGGTATCGCCCGGCTGGAGCATGGCGATGTAGACGGCCATGTTGGCCTGGGAACCGGAGTAAGGTTGAACGTTCACGTGTTCGGCGCCGAACAGTTGCCGCGCGCGCTCGATGGCCAGCGATTCCACCACATCCACGTACTCGCAGCCACCATAGTAGCGGCGGCCGGGATAGCCCTCGGCGTATTTATTGGTGAACACCGAGCCCATCGCCTCCAGGACGGCCTCGCTGGCGAAGTTCTCCGAAGCGATCATCTCCAATCCGCCCGACTGTCGGCGAATCTCGTTCTGAATGGCCTGATAGACATCGGGATCAACATCGCGGAGTGGTTGATAAAAGGCTTCGTTCATTGGATCTTCTCCGAGGTCATTCGACGGTCGGACCAGACATCGTCCAACCGATTGATCTTCTCCACTCGACGGGCATGACGCCCCCCGGCGAATGGGGTACGGAAAAATGTGCGCACGATCTCCCGTATGGTCTGCATCGGCGTCGTGCGCGCGCCGATGGCCAGTACGTTGGCGTCATTATGCTCTCGACTCAATCGCGCCGTCTCGGCGTTGTGACAAACGGCAGCCCGTACGCCGGGAAACTTGTTGGCCACAATCGACATGCCGATCCCCGAGCCACAGATGAGTAACCCGCGGTCGGCGCGGCCCCGTGAAACGGCTTCGGCGACCCGGCTGGCGAAATCCGGATAATCGACGGACTCCGAAGAATGCGTTCCCCAATCCTCGTATTCCAAACCCATCTCGTCGAGTAACGCCTTCACCGCTTCTTTGACCTCATAGCCGGCGTGATCACTCCCAATGGCGACTTTCATCATCACCTCCAGCGCGTCTGGGCCAAATCTTACCGCAGATGAAAAGGACAGGCAAGGTGGGCCAATGGAAACCGCGGCGCGCCCCCCTCCGACGATCGGCTGGCGCGACGCTCCCACCGCCCGCCATAGAGCGTCGCCGCGACCCGACCGGAGAATGAAGCGAACATGGTCGCCGTGGCTGCGCGATCGCTCCATCCTCTCCCCTGCACGGCGTTCGAAGACCCTCCTGTCAGGACACGGGCCGGCGCCGATAGAAAATGTACACCACCGCGCCGGGCAGACTGGAGACGAGCACGATGAAGAAGAACAAAAATGAGAGCAGGAGACTGGCCTCCTCGGACATGCCCACCCGGGAGAAGAAAAAGACGAAGGCATACTCGCGCAGTCCAAAGCCATACACGGTGATCGGCACCATGCTGATGAGGGCGATCAGCGGGATGAACACGCAGAAGTATGTGAACGCCACCGGCCAGCCAATCGCTCGCGCCGCCAGATAGGCGAACCCAATGAGGGCCATATCGAATAGCAACGACAGACCAACGGCTCCCAACAGACGATCGAGCGATTGTCGATAAGCGCTGAAGGCGGCGTGAAGCTGGCGCGTCAATCCGGCCAGCCTGGTCCAGCGCAGGCGCTCGAACCACCGAGCCAGCCGGCGATACGTGGGATCGTAAAACAGCAAGAGATTGGCCACGCCGAACGCAGCGAACATCCCGACGAGGAGCGGAAACATGGGGACGTCGAGGAATCGAACTCGGGCCACTCCGGACACGACGACGGCCACCAGGAGAAGCGCACCCAATCCGGCATCGCGATCCATGAGTACCGTCGTCGTGGATCGTGGAATATCGCCGAACTCCCGCGTCAGATAGTACACCTTCACGGCATCGCCGCCGACCATGGTGGGGAAGAAGAGATTGAAGAACATTCCCAGGAAATACAAACTCACGGTGCGGGCCAGCGGGAGATCGAATCCCACCGCGTTCAGGAGCAACTTCCAGCGATAGGCGCAGAGAATCTGCCCCAGGGTATACATGGAGACGGCCAATCCGATGAGCCCCACATTGGCCCGCCGAAGGAGGACGTGAAGCTGTTGAGCTTCAATCCGCCGGAAGAGGAGGAAAAGGAGCGTGCCACTGACCAGGAGTTTGAGCATCAAGGCGAGCCATCGGTTCATCTCAGTCGCAGACCCCCCTCACCGGTTCCCGGCGACGCCCTCATCACAATCGACGGATCAGGCCCATTCCCTGACCGGGGCGATGCCGGCGAATCGGAACAATCCGGAGACTTTCCGGTCGGGATACCTCCTCCGGCCACACACGAGCCACCCGGATGGCGCGCCAACTGGCACCCCGATTCGGTCACCTTCAACGCCGAGAGCGCATGCTCTCCCACCAACACATCCTGAACGCGCCCGGCGACCGATGCGCCCTCTTGCCATCCACCGTGGGGAGAGAATCCCTCTCAAAGCGCCGATGGCGATCCTCCCGACCGGAACATCCCGGCGCTCGACCATCTCATCATTGCCGGCCACACTTCCGCTCCTCACGGCCAACCCGATTGAAACACACCTCACCTTTGCGGCGACACCTGGTCGCCGGAATGGGGGTGCCTCTCGCTCAAAGAGCGAGCGCCGGAAACCGGAGCTTACAAAACGAGGAAACGCAACGTGGTGTCATCCAACACCACGCCGAGGGCCACCAACACAGCGCCGAGGGCGCCCAACGGCGTCACGATGACCGTACAAGGGGGAACAAACGGACAGACCACGCTCACCCCGGACAGCAACAACAGCACTCCTACGAGATGGGGGGAACCCACCGTCATCACACTTCCCACAACCGCCAACAGAGAAAGACAGCTTCCCGTCATCCGTCTCATTATCGTCCGGTCCTCCTTCATTCGGTTATGTTCCATCCTCACTCCACCCTCTCCCGTTCAGCCCCATCTCCGGTTCGATGAGCCCTATCAGTTTGGCGACGTCTTCCGCTTCCACCGCGTACCCTGTTTCGTGTCTTCAAGAACGATGCCCCGTCGAGCCAGCAGGTCCCGGATCTGGTCGGCGCGAGCGAAATCGCGCGCCGCGCGGGCCGCCTCGCGCTCTTTGATGAGCACCTCGATCTCGCTGTCCAGCATCTCTTCTTCTTCTTCGCCCAGCACGCCGAGAACGGTATCGAATCGACTGAGGAGATCCAGAATCCGATGTCGATCATCGGCGCGCAGCGCGCCCTGGTTGAGCACGATATTCACGTCGCGAACCAGGCGATGGATGGCGGCCAGGGCCTGCGCCGTATTCAGATCGTCATCCATCCCCGCCTCGAAATCCCGGCGGGCCTTCTCGATGGCCTCGGCGACGGCAGGATTCGATCCCGGTTCGCATCGAGCTTGCCGTACGGCCCAACGGAAATCGCGCAAGCTCTGCAAGGTTCGCTCGGCGGCGCGCAACCCGTCAAATGTGAAATTGAACGGCTTGCGATAGGGCACCGACAACAACGCATAGCGGACGGCCAGGGGATCGAATCCCATCTGCACGAGATCGCGCAGCGTATAGAAGTTGCCCTTGGATTTGGACATCTTCTCGCCTTCCACGATGAGATGCTCGGTGTGGAGCCAGTATCGCACGAAAGGCTTGCCGGTGGCCCCTTCGCTCTGGGCGATCTCATTCTCGTGATGAGGAAAGATCAGATCCACGCCGCCGCAATGGATGTCGAACGTCTCCCCCAGGTATTTCATGGACATCGTCGAGCACTCCAGATGCCAGCCGGGACGTCCGACGCCGATCTCCGTCTCCCAGCGCGGTTCGCGCTCATCTTTGGGCGCCTTCCACAGGACGAAATCACGCACGTCCTCTTTCCCATAACTGTCGGCATCGATCCGCGCCCCGGGAATATTGCCTTCCAGATTGATCTTGGAGAGCTTCCCGTAGGAGGGGAAGGTGGCGATGCGATAGTAAATCGAGCCTCCGCTGCGATAAGTATGTCCTCGCGCCTCCAGTCGCTTGACGAGTTCCACCATATCGGGGATATGTTCGGTCGCCCGCGGCATCACCTCCGGCGGCTCCAGATTGAGGGCCTTCATATCCTCGCGAAAGGCGGCGATATAACGATCGGTGAGCTCGCGAAGCGAGATGCCTTCCTGCTCGGCGCGGGCGATCGTCTTGTCATCCACGTCGGTGAAATTCATCACCTGGCGCAGCGCATATCCCTTGTACTTGAGATAACGCCGGAGAATGTCCACCGAAACGAAGGTGCGGAAGTTGCCGATATGGCAATAGTCGTAGACGGTGGGCCCACAGGCGTAGAATCGAACCAGGCCCTCTTCGAGCGGTTGGAACTCCTCCAACTCGCCGGTCAATGTGTTGCGAACTTTGAGCATCGATCTTCTACGGTTCGGCTCGCCTCTGGTGCGCGCCGGTGTCTCCCTGAAGGACCGAAGATACACCCTCACCCGCGATCCTGTCAAATGTGCACCTCCACCACTCCCGGTTGACCCAACTCTCCCTCGACGGTGAAGGTGACGGGCAGGAACTGTTCGATGACCCAGAGGTTGGTCAACAGATGCCGGGTCACTTCCGAGGTCGTGAATCGAGAAGGACCTTCGGCCAACGCCAGATAGACGACCAATTGATCGGCCAGATGTTTATCCACCGCCGCGCCACTCACATGATGCGCCCAGAAGGCCGCAAACGCCTCATCGGCCACGCGCTCGGCCGGCTTCCCTCGCTCGCCGAGGGCACCGAATCCGGCCCGCATCGATTCATAGTGGGCCAGAAGAAAGACGAATGTTCCCTTGCCCGGAGAGGGCGCGTCCAGAATCTCGCTGCCGACCGACAATCCCTTCTCCGCCAACCTCTGAAGGAGGCGATCCCGCTGGCGATGAGCGATGGAGCGTGGCAGATTGGAGACCACCGACAGGCATTCTAACGAG
>RFHM01000178.1 GCA_003696865.1 Acidobacteriota bacterium
GCCCCACCGCTTGCCGGTGGGGAGGTTCACGTTGTCAGCTAGTGGGAGGGGTCATCCCGCTTTGGGAAGCCCCACCGCTTGCCGGTGGGGAGGAGTCAGTTGAGAGCTAGTTTGGCGGCTTTTTCTCTCCCCGAGGAAGCCCCGCCGCTGGTCTGCGGGGAGCAGTCAGTTGGCAGCTAGTTTGGGGCCGCTTTCCACACGAGGGAAGCCCCGCCGCTGGTCTGCGGGGAGCAGTCAGTTGAGAGCTAGCGGCGAACGTAACGAATCCCGGAGGCGAGCACCAAGGCCTTGGGGGGATGAACCGAGCGCTCGTTCGTTAGTAAGCGAACGAAATAATCCTCGGAGACGAATTCCAGGGCCTGAGAAGTACGACGCTGCAACGAAAAGACAAAGCACGAGATGCCATCTGGCGCCACTTATTGTAGAATGGCTCACGGGCGTGAGCTGCCCACCACGAAGGATGAAAAAAGCACGGATGAACAGATATACTGCTCGTCAGTTCCTCAGTGAATCTGCGCGAAATTTATTTCCACAGGGGGGAGGAATGATGTTCCACAACGCCATGTACAGAATATCCCGATGGACTCTCTATTCGACGGCTGTGGCCGTCGGCTTATTCTGGCTGGTGGCCATGGACCCGGCTAAAGAAACCTTCCGCCCGGTGGTGCGCGGGCGACGTGGCGCCGTGGCGGGCGGTCATCCGCTCTCGGTGGAAGCCGGACTGCGCATCCTGGAGGCCGGAGGGAACGCCGTGGATGCCGGCGTCGCCGCGCTCCTGGCGGCATCGGTCATCGAATTCTCGCATTTCGGCTTCGGGGGCGAAGTGCCCATCCTCATCAAGATGCGAGGGGGCGACGTCGTCGTCATCAATGGACAAGGCACCGCACCGCTCCTGGCCACGCGCGAATTCTTCCTTCAGCGGGCCGAACGGGGAGCGACCCGGGATGTGCCCACCATCGGCGAGAATACGGCTGTGGGCAAGATCCCATCAACGGGACCGTTGGCCGCGACGGTGCCCGGCGTGCTCGATGCAGCCATCGTGGCACTGGACCGCTATGGGACGAAATCGCTCGCCGAGGTCATGCAACCGGCGATTGAATTGGCCGATGGATTCCCCGTCGATGAGTTGCGAGTGCATTACATCGAACAGCGCCGAGAGATCCTCTCCCAATGGCCGACGTCGGTGCGCGTATTCCTGCCCGGCGGGAAAGTGCCTCGGGTCGGCGACGTGTTCGTACAATCGGATCTGGCGCGTACGCTGCGCGAACTGGTGGCCGCCGAGAAAAAGCACGCTGCTCAGGGACGACACCAGGCGTTGATGGCGGCCCGCGACTATTTTTATCGCGGCCCGATCGCCCGGCGCATCGCCACTTTCATGAAGCAGGTCGGCGGGTTGTTGCGGGAAGAAGACTTTGCTCGATTCCACGCTCGCGTCGAATCGCCGGTCAAGACGACATATCGCGGATACGAGGTGTACAAGGCGGGATTCTGGACACAGGGCCCGGCGATGATTGAAATGCTCAATCTGCTGGAAGGATTCGATCTGAAAGCGATGGGACAGAACTCCACCGATTATATTCACACGGTGACCGAGAGCATGAAACTGGCTTTCGCCGATCGCGATCGGTACTACGGTGATCCCGATTTCGCCAAGATTCCCGACCGGGCGCTTCTCTCCAAAGAGTATGCGGCGTTGCGCCGTGCGCTCATCGATCCAGAGCGCGCCTCGCTCACACATCGCTGGGGCGATCCCTGGAAGATGAAAGCCCTGGCCCCGGACGTCGCCGCGCCGGCGTCCGGTCCGACCGGGGATGCCGGGACGTCTCCCCTGGACACGACCTGCGTCAACGTCATCGATAAAGAGGGGAACATGTTCAGTGCCACGCCGAGCGGTGCCTGGTTGCCCTCGGTCATCGCCGGAGACACGGGCATTCCACTCTCTCAGCGTCTACAGAGTTTCGTGCTCGACGAAGGCCATCCCAACGTGCTCGAACCGGGCAAGCGTCCGCGCATCACGTTGACGCCGACTATTGTCCTCAAGGATGGGCAACCATTCCTGGCGTTGAGCACGCCCGGCGGTGATAACCAGGATCAGGCGCTCCTCCAGGTATTGCTCAACATCATTGAGTTCGGCATGAACGTGCAGGAAGCCGTGGAGGCGCCTCGATTCGATACGCGTCATTTGATGAGTTCGTTCGACGCGCACGAGTTTCATCCGGGAGCGTTGTATGTGGAAGCGCGCATCGCTCCTGAGGTCATCGATGCCCTCAAGCGGCGAGGTCACCGGATCACCGTCCGGCCTCCCTGGGGGAATCCGGCGGCCGTGACCGTGGTCCGCTACGATCCTCAGACGGGAGTGATCTCGGCCGGTGCCGACCCGCGTCGAGGGCGATATGCCGTCGCTTGGTGAGGAGGTCCCTATGATGAATCGTCGTCGTTTCTTTCGCGCTCTGATGGCGCCGGCCGTTCTTCCCTTGGCCGGGAGGACGCGCCGCGCCGTCACTCCCTCTCTGACTGCCGAGCCACAAGACGAGTGGCCGGCCCCCGACGATCCCCATTATTGGCAGTGGATTCGTCGGCAATTTCTCATCCCGCCCGATGAGGCCTTTTTCAACACCGGTACTCTAGGGGCCTGTCCACGTCAGGTCGTCGATACGGTCACTCGGCATATGCGGCAACTCGAGGAGACGTTGGCCCATTGGGACTACAGGCCCGAACATCCCGATTGGTTCAGTGGGTATCGCCCGCAACTCGAATTGCGCAAGAAATTGGCTCAGGTCATACACGCGCGCGCCGGTGAGATCGCGCTCACCCAGAATGCGACCATGGGCATGAATTTCATGGCTCATGGACTGGATTTGCAACCCGGCGATGAGGTGTTGAGCACCGATCAGGAGCATCCCGGTGGACGGTGCGGATGGGAGTTGCGGGCCCATCGCGATGGGATCATCTGGCGGCCGCTGGAAATTCCCATCCCCCCGCCCGATCCGGAGACGATCGTCGATATCTTCGCCAAAGCGATCACTCCCCGGACGCGCGTCATCGCCATCGCTCACATCACCTCTCAATTTGGCATCGTCATGCCCGTGCGGCAGATTTGCGAGCTGGCGCGGCCCCGTGGCATACTGACCATCATCGATGGAGCCCAGGCTGTCGGTCAGTTGCACGTGAACGTCAAGGAGATCGGTTGCGATGCCTATTTCTCCAGTCCGCATAAATGGTTGCTCGCTCCGCCGGGCAACGGGTTCTTGTACATTCGCCAGGAGAAGCTCAATGACGTGTGGACGACATTGGCCAGCGGAGAGTGGAATAATTATCGAGCGGGCGCCTATCGGTTGATGCAATACGGGACCGGCAACCTCTCGTTGCTCAAAGGGCTGGAAGCGGCCATCGATTTTCACATGCGCATCGGTCCCGATCGCGTGCAGCGCCGGATCATCGGACTGGCCAATCGGTTGCGTCAGGGATTGCAGCAGATCGACGGCGTGACCATTCTCTCGCCCACCCATCCGGAGTTGGCCGGAGCGATGGTGACCTATCGCGTCGAAGGGATGACCGGGCCCCAGTTACAAGATGAGTTGTGGAAACGGCGGAAAATTCGCGTCCGCAAGATGGGCAAAAACAATGGCGTGCGCCAATCGGTGCATATTTATAACAGCCCGGAAGAGATCGACGCGACGCTGGAGATCGTTCGCGATCTGGCCGCCAGGCGGAAGTGAGCCCGTGCAGATGAGGCCTCGACGGGATGCACCGTGAAAGGGAGGGTCGCGTTCGTCTCCATCTGGCGCGCGATTGGGAATCGCTCATGGACGGCGAGCCCAACGCGAGGAGTGAAGACGACGCGGCGCAAGATGGCACTTTGCGCCACTTATTCTCGGGTGACGATGCCCAA
>RFHM01000179.1 GCA_003696865.1 Acidobacteriota bacterium
ATGGGCAGGTGATCGGCGAAATCATGGATACTGGCTTGGCGACCGATGCGGACGAGGATGTGAATCCGATGGGAAACGGGGTAGATGGGGATGGGGTGGTGAATTTCGAGGAGTTTCGTGGCTTCATGGTGCGGGGGGAGCACCGGAGAACGAATCCTTTCCAGAAAGATTTGTTCATCTCCAGCAACTTGCCTCAGAACATCGGGGACGCGATCAATCTTCCCGTGACGAAGCATTGGATTTTTGAAAATCAGATGGATGCGAATAGAATCATTAACTTCAATCGTTCGAATTCCGGATTCGGAGGCTCGATTCCGACGATCTTTGATCAACATGCACTGAGAGTAATCAACGGTGGCCTTAAACTAATAGGCAACCTTCCTGTACTTGGTGAAACTCCTGTTGTAGGTTCTCCAAACGTGCAAACAGGGCCTATACGCATTTATACTCTCTCCATTAGGTTTGCCAGCCCTCCAAACAATAACATCTTCAACGTTGATCCCTTTGATGATGAGAAGACGCGGCAGACGATCGGTCACGAAGTGGGACATGGAGTGAACATTGTCCATCGCTTCCCCAGCCAATACCCACCAGGACCATTATCAGTGATGGTCACCGGATATTTCATGGTCACCAGCAACATCAATGATCCGGCGTGGAACAATATTCCACATACCTACGATATGACGGATGAACAGCAAATTCAAGTGAGGTGAAGACACATGGGGCAACAAATGTATACGCTTTTAGCTTGCCTGATGATCGGCTCTCCCTCCTCGCTGCAACTCGGCTACGAGCATATTTCCCTCTTCGTTCGGGTGGGAGAACACTTCGGGACAGTGTATACTTCGCCACCGGCAGGAGGAGCTGATTTCGTAATTTTCCAAGGCGAACCCATCAAGGTCGAACTAGAGATTTTCAACGAAGGCTCGAAGGAGGCAGTGGTCGTTACTGGTGGAATAGCGCCAAAAGATGCCTTTCACATGGTGGTAGTAGAAGCCCCCATGCCGAAGGTGAAGACCCGACTCAGCCTGGAAGTTTCTCCCTCCGTCAAATTGAGGCTCACAAATGCAGAGATGTCGACTCACTGGTCGGAACAAATCGTCTTGCCTCCCCAGTCAGGGCTCAAATTCAAAGCAATGGTGGTGAGTGACTCGGAACGCTTACCGACTGGGATCTACAAGTTAAAGTTCCGTTCGCTTCTTAAGAGTGCCTCAGGAAAAGACATCCCGGCGAACAATGATACGTTCACATTCGAGATCAGAGCGGTCGAGACGTTTGAGGATAGACTGGAGGTGCTCATCCGAGAGGCAACGTGGCTATTTGTGAGAGAGAAATACCAGGAAGCGGAGAAGAAGATAAACGAATTACTCCTGCTCTACCCGAATAGTGCGGCTAGCTACGGGATGAAAGGATTTATAGCCAGGGTGCGAGGGAGGAAAGAAGAGGCAGTCAAGGCCTATAAGAAAGCTCTCGATTTACTTCGATCGAAGAATGACACCATTTACTTGTCTCATGCGAGCAGCGTGGAGGTGGAACATGTCATCGGCACCCTTTTGGCGACGCTTCGGTCGCTTCAAAAATCCAAATGAGGTGACTAACTGCGTGGATCATCGCTGTGGGGAAAAGGGGAACCAAATTTCCGGACACGTTGACGCCGAGACATTGGTGCTTTTTCGCACGATCCTCCTGTAGAGACGCCCGTCCCTCTGCTTCGTTTTCTATCTGAGGGCATGGTGTGCGCGAACTTGGTGCGTCACGATTATGGGGGATTCACGACGGTGCGGGTCAGTGCGGGAGGGCAGACCGTCCGGATGCGCGTGCCGAAAGATACGGATGGTGATTTGCTGCCGGACTGGTGGGAGGCCGACAATGGGTTGGATGCGCAGATGGCAGGTGAGGCGGACAAGGATGAGGATGAGCGGCCCATGGTGTCGGGGCCGCCGGCGCCAGGGATCAAGGGAGATGGATTGTCGGCCTATGAGGAGTATCGAGGGTTCCTGGTGATGGGTGATCACATAAGAACTGATCCCAGAGTGAAGGATTTGTTTGTGTATAGAGAGGACAGAGTAGATGTTCCTGATTTCGAAAAGATAAAGCTTGGTTTTATTGTCAATACTGGATTAAATGCTCATGAAATCCAGCCGAATCCTGGTGTAGAGCGGGGCCCCAATGCGGGAAGGTTAATAAACTTCAACGCGACCAACAGCGGTGCTGGTCCGATGGAAACGCCGGGTCATCGGGCGCAGTCAGCGCTGGGAGTTATTTTTGATAACGCAGGCACCAATGTACCGTCGAGTAGGCTGGGGATGACAATACCGGTTGTCGGTGTTCCGAACCAGGTAACGTCAATCATCATTTACGTCAATCACATTCTAAATCTCGGTGGGTTTGTTTCAACCAACACGATGTTTCGGCTGGAGACGTTTAAGTATGTAGTTGGGCATGAGTTGGGTCATGGGGTGCACATCTGTCATTCGGCCTGCGTATCGCAGAGTTGTCCTGATGGAGCGATGGTGGCTCCGCCGCCGCCACGGGTGATTTGCGGTGGGGGTCGGGGGCCGTTGGGGGGTATTCG
>RFHM01000180.1 GCA_003696865.1 Acidobacteriota bacterium
CCCCCAGATCCACCTCCCGCCGCTCGTGCTCCCGCAACGCCAACCAGGGCAACGCCACCTGCTCCCCGGCAGCCGAGTAGACCTCCGGATAGACCCGTATCGGCGCGTCGGTCGTGTTGCTCACCATCAGATCGGCCCGGAAACCGTCACCCACCGTCCAGTACGGCCCCCGGATCTCCTCCCGGGGCACAAACTGGACCGCTCGCAACACCCACCCACTCCCGCCAGACCACACCACACCCACCGCAAGCACGCTCACTGCTATCGCCATCCACCAAAATCGCTCAATCATACGATCAGGTCGAGTATCTCCTCGCATGCCCTCATCATACGCACATCGCTTCCCCTGTCAATGGACCAAACTGGTCAAAACTTCCCAAAACCTCTCAAAACTTCCCAAAATTTCACACGATGTTTACAACTTTTTACATCTCTGCCTATTAAGGAAGTCTGGAGATTAGAGAAACCAGCAGACGCGGGTCGCTCCCGACGAGCTGGAAACAACGCTCATCCGACAGGGTACCCTGTGCTCATCCGCTAATGGTTGGCCCGGTCAATGCAAAACGCGCCCGAGAGCGCGCACTCCCTCACCTTCAGAGCGGGGATCGGTGCTATCTCATTGGCGAAGGTCAGGCGACTATGAGCTCCTCAACGTTTCCCATTTTGACAATGAGGTGATCGTCATGGTAGATTAATGCTGCCTATTTCACGAGCATGGAGGCGACGGTGACACGATGAGCATCAAGCCCGAGTTACTGGACATCCTCGCCTGCCCGGCGTGCGTCAAGACCGAACATGAACGGGCCAAAGTTCAACTGACCGCCGACGGGAAAGGGTTGAAGTGCCCCGTTTGCCATCGCGTCTACCCGATCCGCGATGGGATTCCGGTGATGTTGATTGATGAAGCCACGGTGGACGAATCGGAGGGCTGATCCCCCCATCGACTGGAGCCAGATCCATCGCGTCTTGCTGATCCGACTCCGTTCGATTGGCGACACCGTCTTGATGACGCCCTGTCTGACGGCGCTCAAGCAGTATCGCCCCGATGTCCACATCACCGTGCTCCTGGAAACGCCGATCGCTCCCTTGCTAGTGGGACATCCCCACGTCGACGAGGTCATCGTCCTCGATCGTCGATGGAATCAATTCAGCGATGGGCTGGAGCGGTTGCGGCTGGCCCAGCGACTTCGGGCGGCGCGATTCGATATCGCCTTCAACATGCATGGGGGAACGACGGCGACGTTCCTCTGCGCGCTGGTCGGCGCGCGGCATCGGGTGGGGTATCGCGGGTACGCCTATTCGTTTCTGCTCAATCATCGGGCTCCCGATCCGGACATCATCTGGGGGAAGGCGAGAGTGCACTCGGTGGAACAACAGATTGGCCTGCTCAAGTGGGCGGGGGTGCCCGTAGAGCGTATCCCGGCCACTTCGCTCTACCCGGGCGATCCGGCGTTCCAGCAGGTGTTCCACCGATTGTCGCGAGCCGGAATTCCCAGACGATTCGCTCTCATTCATCCGGCGGCCACCGCCGATGATAAGCGCTGGGCGCCGCGCAAGTTCGCCCAGGTGGTGAGATACCTGGCCACGCAGTACGGATTACCCTCGGTGGCCATCGCTGCTCGACACGAAGACTATCTGTTGCACAGTCTGAAGGGATTTGCCGGACAGAGCACGTTCACCTTCGCCGGCCTTCCCCTCAAGGAGGTGATGGCGCTCTGCGCGCTGGCGCGCATCTTCGTCGGCAATGACAGCGGTCCCGCCCATATGGCCATGGCCATGCGCTGCCCCACGGTGGTCGTCTTTGGTTCGTCCGATCCCACCGTGTGGGGCCCCTGGGGCGAGACGCCTCATGCCATGGTCACGGCGACTCGGGATCTGTCGGGCCGACGACTGGCGCCCGCCGAGCGCATCACTTACGTTCAGGTGGAAGACGTGCTGGACGCCGTCGACCGCGTGCTGGCCGACGCCGGTCGCTCCTCTTCGACCTCGTCATCGTCGCCGGGCGTCAGGCAATCGACGCCCTGATGATCGGGTGAGTCCAGGCGATGCCATGAGCCGACCGACCATATCCATCCATCGCGTCAAACGGTTGCTCGACCAGTTCGGCACCAAGCGCATTCTGGTCATCGGCGATTTGATGCTCGACGAGTTCATCTGGGGGCGCGCCAGCCGCATCTCGCCGGAAGCGCCGGTGCCCGTGGTGGAGATCGAACGAGAATCCACCCACCTGGGCGGAGCGGGGAATGTGGTCCACAATCTCCGATCGCTGGAAGCCGACGTCGTCGTCCTCGGCGTCGTGGGTCGCGATCGGGCAGGCGATCGCATCAGCGAGACGCTGAGCGAACTGGGCGCCGAGACATCGGGACTCCTGGTCGACCCATCGCGGCCGACGACGGTCAAGACGCGCATCATCGCTCACAATCAGCAAGTGGTGCGCGCCGACCGCGAGAGCCGACGGCCGCTCAGCCCCCCGTTGACCGAGCAGCTCATCGCCCGGTTCACCGAGCGTCTCGACGAGTGCGATGGCGTCGTCATCTCGGATTACGACAAGGGAGTCATCACGCCTCAACTCCTTCAGCGCATTCTGCCGCTCGCCGAGGCTGCCGGTAAGCCCGTGTTCCTCGATCCCAAACTGCGCAACTTCAAACACTACTCGCCGGTCACGCTGCTCAAGCCCAATCAGCGAGAGGCCGAACAGATCACGCACATCGAAATCGCCGACGAAGCGTCGTTACTCGAGGCGGGACGAACGATCCTCCAGTGGCTCCAGTGCCAACACCTGCTCATCACCCGCGGCGAGTTGGGGATGACGCTTTTTTCCGGCGACGGTCAAGTCACGCATATTCCCACGGTCACTCGCGAAGTGTACGATGTGACCGGCGCCGGCGACACGACCATGGCCGCGCTGGCCCTGGCATTCGTCAGCGGAGCGCCGCCACTGGAGGCAGCCATCCTGGCCAACTATGCCGCCAGCGTGGTCATCGGCAAAGTGGGCACCGTTCCCGTCACTCCACAGGACATCCTCACCGCTATTCGACTCACCGATGCCGAGAGCTGATGACCGCTCATCGCGCGTCATCATCACCGGAACACTCGCCCAGTTGAACTGACGCGCCATCGCTCTCCATGGGGCGCATACGGAAATGGGGCGGCCTGAGGGCCGCCCCTAGGGATAGGACTGAAGGGGTGACCGGGGGTGGCCACCCCTCCAGGGCTGAGTGCAGGAGGAGGGTTCATGAGACGAGCTGGAGCCTCGTGAGGGGATCAGGAAGCCACCGGCTCGTGCAACTCTGAGAATCAGGAACGAGCCCGAGAAGACACCACTCGATGAGGCCCTCGAGCCACCTCCGGTCAGAAACTGGCATATCTCGCCACTCGTTCCTCATTCTCACTCCCTCCTAGACCTGCTGGGCTACAGGCATTCCATCTCTGGACGCCTTCTCACGCTCAGTAGCATAGAGCACTTTGTTGACGGCATGCAAGTAAGCGCGCGCGCTGGCGTCAATGATGTCGGTGCTCGCCGCCCTGCCCGTGAACGTCCGACCATCGAAACTCACGTGAACGAAGACCTCGCCGACGGCATCGCGCCCGCCGGTGACCGACCGGATGGTATAGTCGATGACCTCCCCTCGAAGTCCGGTGATGCTGTCGATGGCCTCGTAAGCCGCCGCCACTGGACCATCCCCGGTCGCCGACTGGACGAACACGCGACCATCTCGCTCCAGGACGACCGTCGCCGTCGACGGTTTGTGATTGCCGGCCAAGGCCTGAACCAGGCGAAGCGAGTACGTCTCGGGGATCTCGCGAATCCCATCCTGCAGGATGACGAGGAGATCTTCCTCGAAAATCTGCTTCTTCCGATCGGCCAATTTGGTGAACAGTTTGTAGGCCTTGTCCAGTTCGGTCCGGGACAGGTGATAGCCCATCTCCTCGTAGCGCTTCTTCAACGCATGCCGTCCCGAATGCTTCCCCAATACCAACGTGCTCTGAGGCACGCCCACCGATTCCGGCGTCATGATCTCATAGGTCAGCTTGTGACTGAGCACCCCATGCTGATGAATACCGGCCTCATGGGCGAAGGCGTTCTTCCCCACGATGGCTTTATTGGGTTGGACCATGATGCCGGTGATGTTGCTCAACAACTGGCTCGTCTTGTAGATCTCCGGCGTCCGCACGCCGGTGGTGAATGGGAGCAAATCGTGCCGCACGTGCAGCGCTCTTCCAACGAAGCGTTGCCCGCCCGCTCGCCGATGCCGTTGATGGTACATTCGACTTGCCGCGCGCCCGCTTGAATGGCCGCCAGACTGTTGGCCACGGCCAATCCGAGATCATTGTGACAGTGAACGCTCAACCGACAGCGATCGATGTTGGGCACGCGCTGGCGCAAGGTGGTGATGATCTTGGTGAACTCGCTGGGAATCGTATAGCCCACCGTATCGGGAATGTTCACCGTGGTGGCTCCCTCCTCGATCACGGCTTGCACGACCTGACAGAGGTAGTCCAGATCCGTCCGCGTGGCATCTTCGGCGGAGAATTCCACGTCTTCGGTGAAACTCTTGGCCAACCGCACGGCCCGACGAGCATCGTCGAGAACCTCTTCCCGCGTCTTCTTCAGCTTGTACTCCAGATGAATGTCCGAAGTGGCGATGAACGTATGAATGCGCGGGTGGCGCGCATCGGCCAGCGCCTCCCATGCCCGTTCGATATCTTCGGGGATCGCCCGCGCCAGACCGGCGATGACCGGGCCTCGAATCTGGCGAGCGATGGTTCTGACCGCCTCGAAATCTTCATCCGAGGAGATGGGGAATCCGGCCTCGATGACATCCACACCGAGCGCCTCCAGTTGTCGCGCCATCTTCAGCTTCTCTTCGACATTCATGCTCGCGCCCGGCGACTGCTCGCCATCGCGCAACGTGGTATCAAATATGATGACCCGATCTGCCATATCGCCTGATCTCCCTGATTGCACCTTCAGCCTCGCTCGTTGCTCGTCATGATACTTTAACAAGGAAACCGTCGTTTGTAAAATTTATTCTTTTTCAGTGACAATTAATCTCGTTTATGATAAAATGCGGCTCCCTGTGGGAAGAGATTGAACAGCATCGAACGTCGAGGGAACGATGGAATTCGCTCAATTGGAAGCGCTGGTGACCATTGCCCGGGAACGCAGCTTCTCGCGGGCGGCAGAGCGACTGGCGCGGACGC
This sequence comes from Acidobacteriota bacterium, assembly GCA_003696865.1. Lineage (GTDB taxonomy): Bacteria > Acidobacteriota > Blastocatellia > HR10 > J050 > J050. Next base: position 5,206 of record RFHM01000180.1, read on the forward strand.
AACCGGCCGTCAGTATTGCCATCAAGAAGCTGGAAGAGGAAGTGGGCGCGCCGCTGCTGGATCGGTCGCGAAAGAACGTGGCCTTGACGGACGCCGGGGAAGTACTCCTCGAATATGCGCAGAAGATCATCAACCTGCGCACCGAGGCGGTGAGCGCCATCGAGGAGTTGCGCCAACTTCACTACGGGAAAGTCACCATCGGCGCCAATGAGAGCACCAGCCTCTATCTCCTGCCCCAGCTCATTCTGGCCTATCGCCAGAAGCATCCGCGCATCAAGGTGGAAGTCTTCCGAACCTTTTCGGAGAAGCTGCCCAAGGCGGTGAAGGAGCATCGCGTCGACTTCGGCATCCTCTCCTTCGCCCCCGAGGACAGCGAACTGGAATCGTTCCCCATTCTGGAAGACGAACTCGTGCTCATCATGAGTCCCCGCCATCGGCTGGCCAAGAAGTCAGAGGTCACCGTGGAAGAGCTGGGCGAGGAAACGTTCCTGGCTCACAACGTACACTCGCCCTCGCGACAGAAGGTCGTGCAATTATTTCGCGACCACCGGGTTCCCCTCAACATCAGCATCGAACTGGCCACCATCGAGACGATCAAGCGGTTCGCCGAGATGGACATGGGGTTGGCCATCGTCCCTCGAATGTGCGTGGAGGAAGAGATTCGCACCGGACGATTGGTCTCCGTTCCCGTTCGCGACATGGATATCAAGCGCACGCTCCGCGTGGTGTATCTGCGAGATCGCGTCCTCTCGCACGCGGCCAGCGCTTTTCTGGAGCTGGTCAAAGAGCACCGGTTGCAAACCAGAGATGCTCTGGCCAAGGGGTGCGAACGAGTGGGGGCCTGAAGCCCTCCGAAGCGTATCGTTGCGGTAACGGGCCTCGATCTCCGACCCTTCTCTTTGACGGTAGCTCAGCGTTTGCTCCTCTGGCGAGCTCGCCGGGTCGCCCGCCCATCTTTCAATTGACGGAGAAACTCCTGGCAAGGGAGCGTGTTGAGAACATCTTCGGCGCGCGCCCATCCCCGCCGCGCCTGAGCGATGCCATACTCCAGCACGGAGAAATGATGGCGGTTGTGGGCATCGGAATCGATCACCAGCTTCACGCCGGCTTGCACGGCCAGGCGGATATGTTCGTCTCGAAGATCCAATCGCTCGGGGAAGGCGTCGATCTCCAGGACGGTGCCCGTCTCCTTGGCCACTTTGATGATTTCTTCGATATCCACATCGTATGGTTCGCGCTTTTGCAATACGCGACCGGTGGGGTGGAAGAGGATATCGGCATGGGGATTACGCATCGCCCGGACGATGCGCGCCGTCATCTCTTCCCGGGACATATTGAAATGGGTGTGGACAGCGATGCCCACGACATCCAGCTTGGCCAACACGGCATCGTCGATATCCAGCGATCCATCCTTGCGGATGTTGACTTCCGCTCCTTTGAGCACGCGGAATCCTCGCCATCGCCGATTCAACCGATCGATGGCGGCCATCTGATCGAGCAATTTCTTCTCATCCGATCCTCGCGTCATGGCCAGATCGCGGGTATGGTCGGTGATGGCGATGTATTGCAAACCGTAGGCTCGAGCCGATTCCACCATCTCTTCGATGCTATTGGCGCCATCGGTCCAATTGGTCTGCACCTGGAGGTCGCCGCGCAACGCGCCATAAGGGATGAGCGAAGGGAGTCGGCCCTCCCGCGCGGCTTCGATTTCGCCGCGATTCTCTCTCAATTCCGGTGGGATGTAGCTGAGCCCCAACGCCTCATAGATCTCCTCCTCGGTCCGCCCGGCGATGAACCGCGTCCCGCGGAATAGTCCGTACTCGTTGAGCTTCAGGCCCATCTCCTGGGCGATGCGACGGAGCGCGACGTTGTGATCTTTGCTCCCGGTGAAGTAGTTGAGCGCCGCCCCGAAACTCTTCTCGGGCACCACGCGCAGATCCATATCCAGCCCGTTGTGCAGCCTCACGCTGCTCCGCGTCTCGCCATGGCTGTAGACGTGCATCACTTCCGGCATGGAGACGAAGAACTCCATGATCGGCGCCGGCCGCCGGGAAATGACGAGGAGATCGGCATCGCCCACCGTCTCTTTGCGACGACGGATGGACCCGGCGATCTCCACCCGCTGAACGTCCTTCAGTCCACGCAACCGCTCAGCGATGTCCTGGACGAGCGGCCATATCTCGCCGAGGAGAAATCGTTGGGCGTGCTGTTTGAGGAACTGAAGTCCTTTGAGGATCTTCTGTTCCGTCTTCTCGCCGAAATGGGGGAGACGACGAATCTTGCCCGCGCGGGCGGCGGCCTCCAACTGGTCGAGGCTGGTGATCCCCAAAGTCTCATAGAGCGCCTTGACCATTTTGGAACCCACGCCCTCGATGGAGGTCAAGCCGATGACATCGACGGGGATTTTCTTCTTCAACTCCTCGTAGTATCGCAATCGCCCGGTGGTCAGCAATTCTTCGATTTTCTCGGCCATGCTCCGTCCCACGCCGGGGATCTGCTGAAGGGCTTTCAGCCCGCCACGGGCATACATCTCGCTCACCGGCTCGACGGCGGCTTCGATAGCCCGCGCCGCCTTTTCGTAGGCGCGCGGCCGAAAGGGATCTCCTTCCATTTCCAGATAGAGCGAGATCTCGTAGAGGATGCGGGCGATCTCTTTGTTGGTCATAGGCTCTTCACACTCGATAATCGGCTTCTCCCTCCGATAATAGCGAGTTCCATCGATGGGAGCAAGGTGAGGTCACGGACTTCGCCGGGGAGGAACCCCGACCAGGGATTGCCTTGCCGCCGGAAATGGAATACCCTACCCCGTCGGAAAAATCGTATCGGTGCGAGGGCCCTATGCTCATCGACATCATTACCTTGCCGGGCGACGGTATCGGCCCTGAGGTCGTGGCTCAGGCGGTGAACGTCCTCCGCCGCGTGGCCGAACGATTCGGTCACCAACTGAAGGTGAGCGAGTATGCCATTGGGGGGGCGGCGCTCCGGTCGGTCGGCGTCCCGCTTCCCGAAGAGACGCTCCGCGCCTGTCGAGAGCGCGCCGCCGTGTTGCTGGGAGCGGTCGGCGCGCCCGAGTACGATGATGCCCCTCCCTCCCTCAAGCCGGAGACGGCGCTGTTGCGCCTGCGGCAAGAGTTGGGAACGTTCGCCAACCTGCGGCCGGCCACCGTCTATCGACCGCTGTTGAACGCCTCATCGCTCAAGCCCGAAGTGGTCGCGGGCACCGATCTGCTCATCGTGCGCGAACTGACCGGTGGTATTTACTTCGGCACGCCGCGCGGTCTCCAGGATGATGAGGCGTACAATACCATGCGCTACACCCGACCGGAGATCGAACGCATTGCTCACGTGGCGTTCCGGGCAGCTCGGCAACGCCGCCGCAAAGTCACGCTGGTTGATAAAGCCAACGTGCTGGAATGTTCTCAACTCTGGCGACGGGTGGTCGCTGAAGTCGGGCGCCAGTATCCGGACGTCGAATGGACGCCGATGTACGTGGATAACTGCGCCATGCAGTTGATCGCTCGACCGCAACAATTCGACGTCATCCTCACGGGAAATCTGTTTGGTGACATCCTCAGCGACGAAGCAGCCATGTTGACGGGCTCCATCGGTCTCCTGCCCTCGGCGAGCCTGGGCGAAGCGACCGGCATCTACGAACCGGTTCACGGCTCGGCGCCCGATATCGCCGGACAGAACAAGGCCAACCCGCTGGCCACGATCGCTTCGGCGGCCCTCATGCTTCGGCACAGTTTCGGGTTGAACGAGGAAGCGCGAGCCATCGAACGGGCCATCGAGGAGGTCCTGGAACGCGGCTATCGCACGGCGGACATTTACCGCGGCGAGGGTCAACTGGTGGGCACTCGAGAGATGGGCCATCAGGTGTGTCGCCTCCTCGCTCGAGCCACTGCCTGAGGAATGAGCGGCCGGGCCCGCGGCGCCCCCGGTCGATTTCTCCCGAGCGTTCCCGGCCGGATTGCTTGTCACTTCTCTGGAGCATCCGGTATACTTCCGGCCAATGGCACATGACGTGACTCGATTACGAAACGAGGCCGTCGAGATTTTCCGAGCGGGATTGAAGGCCGTCGATCCCGTCGGCGTCGTCAAACGTCATCTCGTCCGGCGCGGGCACCATCTTCTCGTCGACGATCGGTCTTACGATTTGACCGCGTACGAGGGCGTCTACGTCATCGGCATGGGCAAGGCAGCCGCCGCGATGGCTCGAGCCGTGGAAGAGGTCCTCGGCGATCGGGTGCGAGAGGGTCGGATCAACGTCAAGTATGGCTACGGGCTCCCCCTCAAAAAGATCCGCGTGACCGAAGCGGGTCATCCCCTTCCCGATGAAGCGGGACTCAGGGGGACGGCACACATCATCGAGCTGCTCCAGCGCACCGGAGAGCGCGACCTGGTCATTTGTCTCATCTCGGGCGGCGGCTCGGCGCTGCTTCCCTATCCGGCCGAGGGATTGACGCTGACCGACAAGCAGCAGGTGACGCAACTCCTGCTCCAGTGCGGTGCCACCATCCACGAGATCAACGCCGTGCGCAAGCACATCTCCCGCGTCAAAGGCGGACGACTGGCTCGATGGGCCTTCCCCTCGGCGCTCGTCTCGCTCATTCTCTCCGATGTCATCGGCGATGATCTGGACACGATCGCTTCCGGTCCCACGGTGCCCGATCGGACGACGTTCGCCGATTGTCTTCACATCCTGGCCAAGTATGGACTGGAAGCTCGAATCCCGGCTCGCGTCCTGGATTATCTCCGGCGAGGAGCGCAAGGCGAGATCCCCGAAACCCCCAAGCCATCGGATCCCCTTTTTGAACGAGTCCAGAACGTCATCGTGGGAAACAACCGCCTGGCCCTGGTTGCCGCCCGCCAGCGAGCGAACGAGCTGGGATATCACAGCTTGATCCTGTCCAGCTTCATTCGGGGAGAGACGCGAGAAGTCGCTCACGTTCACGCGGCCATCGCTCAGGAAATCCTCAGCACGGGGAATCCACTGCCTCGGCCGGCGTGCGTCATTTCCGGTGGCGAGACGACGGTCACCATTCGCGGCGATGGATTGGGCGGGCGGAATCAGGAATTCGTCCTGGCCGCCGCTCTGGATATCGATGGGCTGCACGATGTCGTCGTTCTCAGTGGAGGAACGGATGGAACTGACGGGCCGACCGACGCCGCCGGAGCCCTCGCCGACGGCACGACTATCGCCCGCGCCCGCCAGCGACGATTGGACCCCGAGCGCTATCTCCTGAACAACGACTCCTACCACTTCTTCGAGCAACTGGATGACCTGCTCATCACGGGGCCCACCTACACCAATGTCATGGATCTTCGATTGGTCATCGTGGGGTGAGAGGAGACGACGGATGCCACGGACCAAAATCGTGTGCACGATTGGACCAGCTTCACGATCCCCGGAGAAGCTGGAGCAACTCATCGCCGCGGGCATGAATGTGGCCCGGCTCAATTTCTCGCATGGCTCCCATGACGAGCACGAAGAGGTGATCGTCAGGCTGCGAGAGATCGCCGCGCGACTGGCGCGCCCACTGGCCATCTTGCAAGACCTCGCCGGTCCGAAGATCAGAATTGGTGAGATCACCGCGGGCACCGTTCACCTGCAGGCGGGCGACCGGTTCATCCTCACTACCGAGGCCGTGCCCGGCGACGAACACAAAGTGTCGATCACCTATCCGGCGCTGCCCCGCGACGTCCGGCCGGGGGATACGCTGTTGTTGAATGATGGCGCATTAGAGCTGAGAGTGGAGGAAACGCGCGAGAATGAGATCATCTGCCGCGTGGTCGTCGGCGGGCCGCTCAGTTCACACAAAGGAATTAACGTTCCCACGCGCTCGCTCCAGGTGCCCAGCCTGACGGAGAAAGATCGAGAGGATCTCGCCTTCGGCCTGGAACGAGGCGTCGATTACGTGGCCCTCTCTTTCGTGCGATCGCCCGCCGATGTGCTGGAAGCGAAGCAGTTCATGGCCGAACGCGGACGGCTCGTTCCACTCATCGCCAAGATCGAGAAACACGAAGCTCTGGCTCACATCGATGAGATCATCGAGGTGGTCGATGGCATCATGGTGGCGCGGGGAGATCTGGGCGTGGAGACGCCGCTGGAGAAGGTGCCTCTGGTACAGAAGATGCTCATCCACAAGTGCAACCAGGCGGGTAAACCGGTCATCACGGCCACGCAAATGTTGCGCTCCATGGTCAACAATCCTCGACCCACTCGAGCCGAGGTCACCGACGTGGCCAACGCCATCCTCGATGGGACCGATGCCGTCATGCTCTCGGAAGAAACGGCGGTGGGAAACTATCCCGTGGAGGCGGTTCAGATGATGGCGCGGATTGCCGAAGACGCCGAATCGGGATTCCCTTTCACTGTCTGGACGAGCCAGCTCAAGCCGCGAGAACCGGTCTCTCTGCCCGAAGCGGTCAGTCGGGCAGCCTGCGCGTTGGCCGAGAATATTCGCGCTCGAGCGATCATCACCTTCACCCAATCGGGGAGCACGGCGCGATTGGTCGCCAAGTATCGCCCGCGCCCCTCTATCCTGGCGCCCACTCCACTCGAGGAGACGTATCATCGGTTGGCGCTCGTCTGGGGAGTTATTCCCATGCTCAGCGAGGCCACCCAGACGACCGATGAGATGATGGAGAGAGCCTTCACCGCTGCCCGGCGCGCAGGCTTCGTCCGGCGAGGGGACACGGTCGTCATCACTGCCGGCGTCCCCCTGGGCGTTCCCGGAACGACGAATCTCATCAAGGCCGAGACGCTGTGAGATGAAGAAGCCGTGCCCTCGCTCAAGAAGGCACGGCTTCTCTCACGCATCTCCCACCGGAACAGCAGGCAGAGCGCCCGGGCCGGGATCTCATATGACGATGAGACATCGGTCCGAGGCGAATCTCTTTTTTGTTTCCACAAAAATCGCCCCTTGTGCCCGGGCCTACACTGGAAGGTAGATGTATGATTCAGCGGATCGCTCGTGGGCCGAAGCCCACGAGGAACACGATCGGCGATGCTGGCCGATGGCCTGCGCCACCCCGTTCACAGCGGCTATTCGGACAACCTCTTGAGCACGAAATAACCGAGTTCTTCGGTGAGCGTCGGCTCCCGCTGGGCCAGGAAGATCTCCGTGGCGAGCGAACCATCGGCCTGAGCAATGACGAAATCGAACGAGCGCTCCAGCGTCCCTCCTGGCGTGCTGACGGTGGCCGTCGCCGTTCCCGTTCCGTTGGCATTGACCGTATAGCTGCCCTGC
>RFHM01000181.1 GCA_003696865.1 Acidobacteriota bacterium
GATTGCCGACCTCGCAGAAGTTGTGGCCGTCGAGGAGGTTCAGGGGGCGGAGACCGTTCCCACCACGTTTGGGCGCTCCGAGCGCGTCTCCTCAAAGGGGGAGCCTCTCCTTGCTCTTGATTTTCATCGAAGATGGTGATATAGAGGAGAACCCCATGGATCGAAGGTGATAACAGACCAGGTCACCTCCACTTCCAGTGGGGAGCATCTGGATGCGTATCAATTGGCGAAACTCGTGGTCGGCGATCTTTTCGCTCTTATTCCTCCCTTATGTGGTGGCTCTGATCGGGTTGAAATTCACCGGCTTCTTCGCCCACCCGGGGCGTTCCCTCTGGGTTTTGCTGGGGACGGCGATGTCGCTTTGCCGGGCTGATCCCGTCCGCTTCCTTCGATTTTTTTCCGAGGATATCCTCCTCATTGCCACCGGTGTGATTCTGTTATCGTGGTTTCTCGCGCGAACGGAATCTTTCTTCCGGCTCAAGCTATTGGGTGCGATGAGCGTTTTGTTGGGCTTCTACGTCATCGCTCTGGCCGAGTGTATCAACGTTGTGAAGTTCGGAAGTCACTTCGGGGTGCAGCGGTTTCACCAGCTTCAGGAGTTACTCTTCGGATATCCGGATGCGGTATGGGGGGCACTGAGTTTATCGCTGGTGACGAAGCTCGTGGGAGGAACGCTGTTCGCGTTTTCCTCCTCTTTCTTGTTGTTGATCGTTTCCCGGCAACGACGGCGCGTTCTTCTCCCCTCTCGGTTCGTCACAGTCGCTCGGGGAGCGAGCGTGGGGATCATCCTCCTGGCGGCCATCGTGTCGTTGTGGCAAGGACGCATCGCTTCCAACCAGAAATCGATGCTTCAGTTGGTCTACGAGGCGAGTCGAGACAGGCCTCGAATCGCATCCGGTCCATTGCCGCCCCCTGAAGTTTTAAAGGCGCGGTACGAACAACTCGCATTCGATCACCGGGACGCGGTGGAGCAGCCGACTGGTGGAATACACCCACCAGTCGTTCCCGGAGCAAACGTGATCATCGTCGTTTGGGAGACGGCGCCCTATCGGTATGCTTCGCCCGATGTGACGTATCTCCCCGGACTGAAACGGCTCAGTGAGAGGGCGATCGTGGGGAAATACCACTACACGACATACCCGCGCTCAACTCGGGCCTTGTTCTCTATTCTCACCTCCACGTATCCACTCCCAGGGTCGAAGAACATCGCCTGGAAATATGGACGTTATCGCGCCGATGCGCTGCCACAGATTCTGGCTCGACGGGGATATGTCTCTCTCTTCTTCGGCGATGTGCGAAACCGAAATAAAGAGCGGTTCCTCATCAACCAGCTAGGATTTGATGAGATCAGGAACTCTCGCCACCTGCTGACCGGCTCTCTTGAAGATCCTCTGTGGCAGATGTCCGGCGGCGCCCGCCGCTACGAGATCGATCGGCGACTCTATCAAGCGGCGGTCGAGGCGATCGCCCGCCTGTGGGACGCCCATCGGCCTTTCCTGATGGTCCTCGCACCGTCATTGGGTCACTTCAGATTCGATGACGTCCCCGAGGTGACCAATAAGCCATTCTCTCCTCGCACCTGGGAAGGGCGCGTGAAGAACTTGTCTGTTTTGAGAGATCGGTTGCTCGAAGCGTTCACCGACCAATTAGCTCAGTTCGGAGTGTGGGAGCGAACGATTCTCGTGGTGACCAGTGATCATGGATTTCGATCGCAAATCGAGAGTCCGCATTTCGATCCACTGTATCTGAACGACGAGACATATCACGTGCCACTGGTCATCTATGCTCCGAGTATTTTTTCTCGAAGAGTTACTCTCGACGTGGTGACTTCTCACATTGACATCACGCCCAGCATTCTGGCGTTGCTGGGCATACCCCATACGGGCTACATGCATCAGGGGATGCCCGTCTGGGATGAGCGCCTGAGCCGGCGATACACCTTTCTGCTGGGATGGGATATTACGGGGAGCGATGGCTTTCTGTTCAGGGAAGCCAGTTTTATGAGGAACACGGTAGCTGAACGGGAGTATTTTTCATCTGGCCTATTGGCCTTCGATGAGCGGGCTCGGATCGATCCTCGATCTGGCCGGGAGTATCGTCGGCGACTGGACGCCTTTCATCGCTTGCAGGAACAGTGGATTCGATATTATCACCGGCGCGCCCTCGCCGGGAAGGAATCGTTCATCGAGGATGTTTCTGATCGACGATGAACTCATCTGACATGGGGAGCAGTCGGGGAGCGATTGAGTCTTCACTCCTGAGCGAGTAAGATGATCGACCGTCGCCGGGCCGACATCATCGCCCCGGCGGGCGAAAGGAGGAAAAGATGTTCGTCGACGTGCAGGTTGGTGCCCTCACTGAGCCGTTGACCGGACGACGGTGGGAGCCATCGGAGATCCGGCGGCAGCTCCTTCAACGTCTGGCCATTTATCAACATCAGGGAATGCGGGCCGGGGATCGCGTATTGTTCCTCTACGGGAATCGACTGGAGTTCTTCGTCGATGTGCTCGCCGTGTGGAGTCTGGGAGCTTGTGTCGTTCCCATAGATGTCCGGCTCACGCCTTTCGAGATCGAAACGCTGGCTCGCGCTGCCCGTCCACAATTCGCCCTGGTGGCGGAGGAGATCGATACCGTGCTCGCCGACCGTCTGACGGCACTGGGAGTGAAGTTGTTGGAGTCGACCGAATCGACCCCACCGACGAGGGCGACGCCTTCGCTCTCTGGCATGCACCCATCGCTCGACGGAGATGCCCTGATCCTGTTCACCTCGGGAACGACCGGGCAGCCGAAAGGCGTCGTTCACACCCATCGCTCATTGCGCGCGCGATGGATCGCGTTGCGCCAGCATCTCGGCCTGAAGGCTTATCGTCGCACGCTCTGCTTGCTTCCGACGCATTTCGGTCACGGATTGATTTGCAACTGCTTATTCCCGTGGCTCTGGGGTCAAGAGTTGTTCATCTTGCCTCCGTTCCGCGCCGATCTCGTCATGCAGTTGGGTGCGATAGTGGACGAGTTTGAGATCACCTTCATGTCTTCGGTACCCGCTCTGTGGCGACTGGCGCTCAAGACGGCGAGGCCCCCTCGATCTGGAACCCTGGAGCGCGTCTTTTGCGGATCGGCTCCCCTTTCGGCCCACCTCTGGGAGCACATCCGGGAATGGACCGGCACCAAGAGTGTATTCAATGCCTATGGCATCACCGAAACGGGGAGTTGGGTGGCCGGGACGACGATGCCGGAGTTCACACCGGCCGATGGGCTCATTGGAGAGCCGTGGGGCGCGCTGGTCAAGATCCTGAAATCCCGATCCACCGATGAGCCACCATGGGCAGTACCCGGTTGCGCGCCCAATGAGCCGGGCTATGTTTGGCTCAATACGCCCGCCCTGATGAGGGGGTATTGGGAGCGCGATGACTTGACCCGTCAGGTGGTGAGTCAGGGATGGTTCATGACCGGGGACATCGGCATCATTGATGATCGTGGCTGGCTCTATCTGAGAGGACGCGAGCGCGAGGAGATCAACAAAGGCGGAATGAAAATCTATCCCGGAGATATCGATGCTGTGGTCGAACGATTCGCCGCCACCGTCGATGTGTGCTGCTTCGGCTATGACGATCCACTGTATGGTCAAAATGTCGGACTGGCGCTGGTCCTGAGCGACTCCAGCGACGAAACCCTTCGTCGGCTCTATCAGTGGCTGAAGCAGCACTTGGCGGAGCATCAGATGCCCATGCGGTGGTATCTGCTGGAAGCCATTCCGCGGACTTCTCGAGGCAAAATGAATCGCGCTCGGGTGGCGGAGGTATGCGCTCGATTGGAGCCGGTCAACGTCCACCAATTGTTCGGCGAAAGACGATGAATCGAGCGGCGCACAAAGCGAAATTGATTCAGTTCTTGCAGACGATTCGAAGGCCCGACCGACCACTAGATCTCGCCGACGAGCACCAAGGACTCATCACCTCGGGACTCATTGATTCTCTGGCCGTGTTGGAGATTGTGGGCTATCTCGAGCGGGAGTATGGTATTGATTTTTCGGAGCGGGGGATCGATCCCGGTCAACTGAATTCTATCGCCAGTATCCTGGACTTGATCGAGCGCGAGACGACATGACTCCGACGGCCCTGTTCACGTTGAGTCGACAATTCCACGAGGATGACCGCCTCGTCGCAGTCGTTTCCACTCCCTGGGGGCAAGCCGCTGTCTGGTCGGCGGCGACGCTTCTGCTCTTTTTCTACGATCGGACCACAGCCGCGCTCATCGCGCCTTTATTGGCGCTCATCATGGGTTTCCCGACGCACCGACATCTGATCCTCTCGCTCGGCGGCGTGTATGTGTTCTATCAGGCGGTGGTCGAGAGGCAACGCATCAATCCTGGTTGGGAGGCCGACCGATGGCTTGCTCTCCTGCTGACCATGGCTCTGGTGGGAGGGGGACTCTATGCGTGTTATCGTGCGGCCCGCTCATACGAGCGGCTTCCCCGCCTGGTGCGGCGGCATCCTCTCCTCACCCTTCATGCGATCGTATGGATGGTCTTTGTCAGCCTGTTGGCCATCCCTCGCCACGGTCACCTCATGGCAACCAGCATCTGGTTGGCCGCGGCCTGCTTTCCTTTTCTAATCTGGCGCTGTGGGTATATGCTCCTGTCCGGTCAGCGCCGTCGGGCGACGGACAGTCGCTTTCGGGAGCATTTCTTTTATCTCTGGCCAGCTTACGGTGGCACAGACGTTCCTTATGGAAAGGGCTACGATTACCTGCAACAGACGGCGGCAGAGACGATGACCGATCGCGCTCGCGCTCAGTTGGCTGGCCTGAAGCTCCTCATCCTGGCGTGGATGTGGCAGGGAGCGTTATGGATGATCAACGGATTCGTGCACGGTCTCCCCGTCGATGGCATTCCTTCCGAACTCTCTGGGTACCATCTGGATGTTCCTCGATTGAGCGCTTTGATCGGAGGCCAGGCCCCTCTCCATTCGTCGCCGGCATGGGCGTGGGCGAGTCTGTTCGTCGAATTGATCACACGAACGCTGAAGTTGGCCATCGCCGGACATGTGATCATTGGCTGTTTACGTCTATTTGGATTCCATGTCTTCCGCAATACATACCGACCACTGTTATCGCAATCGGTGGTGGAATTTTGGAACCGATTTTATTACTACTTCAAGGAACTCCTGGTCGAATTCTTCTTCTTTCCAACCTATGCGTCCTATTTCAAGACGCGGCCCAGGCTTCGGCTCTTCGCGGCGACGATGGCCGCGGCATTCCTGGGGAACGTCTATTATCACGTACTGCGCGATATTGGTCATCTCGCCGCCGCCGGGTTGGCCGGAGCGTGGTCGTTGTTGTTTCCGCGAGTGTTTTATTCGCTCCTGCTCGCCCTGGGCATTTACGTCTCTTTACTTCGCGAACGGAAGCGCCGTGGTCGGACCTGGCCGCAGAACGGTCCATGGGGCGTATTTCTCCGGATCAAGCGCATCGCCGGAGTGTGGTTATTCTACGCCCTCATTCATATTTGGAATGCCGATCCGCCGCGGCTCACCTTCGCCCAACGGACCGACTTCTTTCTATCGCTGTTCGGGATTCGGTAGCTCGTAGGGGGGCGCTTCGCGCCTCAATCCGAGACTCAGGCCACGTCACCGCTCGTCTGCTGGATTCGCCCGCTGAGCACCTGCCGTATGGTGCGATCGAGATCTTCGATTTTATACGGCTTGGTGATCACGGCTTGGAATCCGTACTTCTCGTGCTCTGCCATGACCGGGTCCCGGGAGTATCCGCTGGAGACGATGGCCCTGACGTGAGGATCGATCTCCAGGAGTCTCTTCATCGCCTCTCGGCCGCCCATTCCGCCGGGGACGGTCAAGTCCATGATGACGACGTCAAACGGCTCTCCCACCTCGTAGGCTTCCTGATAGAGTCGAATGGCTTCGGCACCGTCCTTGGCCAAGGCGACCTCATAGCCGAGGACGGCGAGCATGTGGCCGGCTACATCCCGGATCACTTCCTCGTCGTCCATGAGCAGGACCTTGCCTCGCCCCTCCCATGGTTCCTCCGAAGGTTTTTTCGCGGGCCATTCTTTCTCCGAAGCGGGTAAGTAGAATGTGACAACGGTTCCGCGGCCCATCTGGGAATCGACGGCGATATGCCCACCATGTCGCCTGATGATGGAATACGCCGTCGTCAATCCCAAGCCGCTCCCCTCGGGTTTGGTGGTGAAATAAGGATCGAAGATCTTCCCCAGATGCTCTCGGGGGATACCCATCCCCTGAGCGGCGATGACGTCTTTGTCATAGGTCCCCGGCGACGGGGGGAGGGGCATCTGATCGGTCACGATCACGTTCTCTGCCTTCACGCGAATGATGCCGCCGTCGGGCATCGCCTGGTCGGCATTGATGATGAGATTCTGGATCGCCTGGCCGATCTGTCCCTGATCGACTTCCACGGGCCAGAGATCTTCAGGAAGAGAGAATTCGCACCGCACGTTCGAACCGGTGAGGGCAAATTCCGCCGAATCCCGGATGAGTTCGGCGATGGAAGCCGTCGAGCGAATGGGAGCGCCACCTCGAGCGAACGTGAGCAGTCGTTCGGTGAGATCTCTGGCTCGCAGCGCCGCTTTTTCGGCCGCTTCCAGCCGCTCGTGGACCCGGTCTCCGGGCGGCGCATATAACCGGGCCAGCGACAGATTGCCGAGGATGGCCATGAGAATATTGTTGAAATCGTGAGCCAGGCCGCCGGCCAATACCCCCAGGGACTCCAACCTCTCCACTTTGAGGAGCTCATCCTCGAGCTTCCGCTTTTCCGTCACGTCGCGGAGGACGAGCACGGCGCCTCGGATTTTCCCATCCTTGTCGCGAATGGGCGCGCTGCTCTCGCTGATGAGCCGCTCCCGGCCGTCGCGAGCCACGAGAATCATCTGAGAGCTTGAACTGTTGGCGCGGCCGGATCGGAGCATCGCCTCTCCCGGGCTCGGTCGCCGTTGGCGGGTTCGTTCATCGAGGATGTGGACGACTTCCGCCAATGACTTACCGCGCGCTTCGCTCTGGGACCAGCCGGTGAGCTCCTCGGCCACTCGGTTCATCAGGACAACGCGTCCTTCGGTGTCGCTGGTAATGACGCCGTCGGCGATGGAGCGAAGAGTGACGGCGAGGCGTTCTTTCTCGGCAGCCAGTGCCTCCTCGGTTCGTTGACGCTCGGTCAGCATGCGATGCAGGAACACGACCGCCAGGCACGCCAGGATACTCACCGCGAGGCCGGGGATCTCGGTCACCGGACGCAGCCTCCAGCTCTCCCAGGGAGAGCTCATCCCCCACCACGTCAATATCTGGCGCAGGGCCATCAATCCGAGCATGAACGACAAGAATCCCATTCGCCAGTCTCGCACCCGCCGCCAGAGAACGAGAGACCAGACCAAGGCCACCAGGCGAATCGAGATGGATATCACCAGAATGACGCTCACAGCCAATGTCCGCTCAGCTCATGGCGAGAAACGCCGGGGAAGGATACACCTTCATCTCGCCAGCCCGCTCATTGAGCTCGCACGCTCTCCCCTTTCGACGGGCCACATGAGCCGCTTGAGCGAGATCCCATGTTGTGCGCTCAATTCTTACTTTGTACCCCCAGGCGCGAACTTCTCGTCTTGTATTCGAAATGTCTCGAGAGAACCCTCCCATTCAGAAGGGGACCCATTTTGGTTTTTATTTCGCCCCTTATATTGCCATTCCCGTCACAATGGCCGTTTGCCATTCACTGCCGGGAAGAAGCAATACACCGATACCTTAGCATATCGAGACACGCGTGACAAGGAGAATTTTCGCCAACCGCGTAACTGAGCACGGAGGATTCTCCCGCTCAATGAGCGATGCGCTTCCATGGTTTGCGCTCTCGACAGTTGTTGTATGTGGAGAGTAACAAGGGCGGGGTGTTCTGATGTGCTCGGGGAGGAAGGTTGGTGCCGAAGGGGGGATTCGAACCCCCACGGGTTGCCCCACACGCCCCTCAAACGTGCGCGTCTGCCAGTTCCGCCACTTCGGCACACTCACCTTGAGGAAAGTCGAGGCCCTTCATTTTGGCTCGGCGGACTTCTCCTTGGCCTTGGGTTGTGAGGTCCCTTCGGCCGGTTGTGTGGAGGCAGGAGGAGGCGACGTCGCCTCCTGGGATTGAGCCGGCTGTTCTACAGCAGCCGGCGCCTCCGCTCCCTGAAGGACCGAGCGCTCGCCGAGGACACCGGGGATGGAGAACACCAATGCCAACAGCACCATGACGCCTGCCGCCACCCAGGTCGTCCAGCCGAGCACGTTCTGGGCCCCGCGCGGACCGAACGCCGCTTGGCTCGCGCCGCCACCAAACAGAGCGGCCGCATCCGCTTTCCCCGGTTGCAGCAAGACGGCGGTGACCAGGATGATGCAACTCAAGATATAAATACCGAGCAAGACGTAAGTCCACCACATACGCGACTCACCGGTTATACTGCACGATCTGGGCGAAACTTTCGGCCTCCAGGCTGGCTCCACCGACCAAGGCCCCATCGATATCCGCTTCTCTCATGAGCAGCTTGATATTATCCGGCTTCACGCTCCCTCCGTATAGAATCCGCACGCCCTCTGCCGCTGATGGGCTGAACTGTTCAGCTAAGATTCGTCGGATGAATGCGTGCATGGCTTGTGCCACCTCTGGCGTCGCCGTCTTTCCCGTTCCAATCGCCCATACCGGCTCATAAGCAATTATAATACGAGGCAGGGTATCGGCTGTCAAGCGGCTCAGTCCTTCCAGGATCTGCGTCCGGACGACGGTGTGCTCTCGTCCTGCTTCCCGTTCCTGGAGCGTTTCGCCCACACAGACGATGGGCGTGAGCTGGCCGTCGAGCGCCGCCATAATTTTCTGCTCGATCCGTTCGTTCGTCTCCCCATAATATTGGCGCCGCTCCGAGTGACCGATGATCACGTAGCGGCAACCGACGTCGCGGAGCATGGCCGCATTCACTTCGCCGGTGCGCGCTCCGAACTCGGATACCTCGCACACATCTTGTGCGGCCACCTGGATGTTCGAACCTTCCAACCGATCGGCCACCGGTTTCAACGCCGTGAACGGTGGGGCAACGATGATCTCACAATGGGTGACGTTGGCCACCAGAGGCTTCAGGGCGAACACGGTGTCCAGCGCCTCGCCGACCAGTTTGTGCATCTTCCAGTTCCCCGCAATGACCGGCTTTCTCATCCTCTATCTCCTCCTCTTCGTAACTTCGTTCGTCGCTCTGGAGGCCCCGGAGAACGATTCGAGACACGCCAGCGGCGAGTGCCCCATTCACCCTTTGTCGGTGAGGGCGGCAACCCCTGGGAGTTCGACCCCGGCGAGGAACTCCAGTGTGGCGCCACCCCCGGTCGACACGTGAGTGAGGCGGTCGGCCACGCCCGCCTGGCGGACGGCGGCTACGGAATCACCTCCCCCGATGATGGTGGTGCCCGGACAGTCGGCGACGGCTCGGGCAATGGCCACAGTACCGTGATCGAAGGGCGGTCTCTCAAAGATACCCATAGGCCCATTCCAGACCACCAGCCGCGCCGAGAGGATGCGGGACCGGTAGCGATCGACGGTCCGCGGCCCGATGTCTACGCCGGCGAATCCGGCGGGAATGTCGCCCGTGACCACCTGCGCGGAACCCGCTTCATCCTCCAATCTGGCGATCACGTGATCGACGGGGAGTTCCAGATCCACGCCGCGTTCCTGGGCTTCGGCCAGCAATCGCCGCGCCAAATCCAGTTGATCATCCTCGACCAGGGAGGCGCCCACGTCTTGGCCCCGCGCTTTGAGGAAGGTATAGGCCATCGCGCCGCCTATCAGTATGGTGTCGGCCAGAGTGAGCAGATTTTGAATCACCGGTATCTTGTCCGAGACTTTGGCCCCTCCGAGAATGAGAACGTAGGGGTGGTCCGGGTTCAGAGCTCGGGAGAGATACTCCAATTCTCTTTGCATGAGCAATCCGGCCGCCGCCTGACGAACGAAGCGGGTGATTCCCACCGTCGAGGCATGTGCCCGATGGGCCGTGGCGAAGGCGTCGTTCCCGTAGAGGCCGGCCAGTGCGGCGAGTTGTCGAGAAAACGTCTCGTCGTTTTTCTCCTCACCGGGATGAAAGCGCAAATTTTCGAGTAAAGCGACTTCGCCCCCGTTGAGGGCATGAACGGCCGCTTTCACATCATCGCCCACGCAATCGGGCATGAAGAGCACGCTTTGGCCGAGCAGCGCAGAGAGTTTCTCCGCCACTGGAGCCAGTGACAGTTCCGGTCGCCGCTGGCCTTTGGGGCGGCCCAGGTGTGAAGCCAGGATCACCTTGGCATGGCGCTCCACAGCATAGCGGATCGTCGGTAAAGCGGCTTCGATGCGCGTGGCATCGGTGACCTGCCCGTCTTTGATGGGGACATTGAAATCGACGCGCAGGAACACGCGTTGTTCTGAGAGATCAAGATCTTGAATGGAGAGTTTCCGCATGACCATCCTCGTTGGCGAGGTGAACCCTCGACGGACTCGGCGAATTGGTCCGTCGAGAGATGGCGATCGTCATCATTCGATCCCTGGGATCACAGTCCCTTGCTGGCCACATACTTGATGAGATCGCGTACCCGGCAACTGTATCCCCATTCATTGTCATACCAGGCGAGTACCTTGACACAGCGACCATCGGTGACTCGGGTGAATCCGGCGTCTACGATCGAGGAATGGGGATTGCCGCGATAGTCGACAGAGACGAGTTCTTCTTCGGTATATTGCAGAATGCCTTTGAGCTCGTTTTCGGCCGCCTCCTTCAGCGCGGCATTCACCTCTTCGACGGTCACATCTCTCCGGAGTTCGACGACCAGATCGATGATGGAGACGTTGGGCGTGGGCACGCGCAGAGCGATTCCATCCAATTTCCCTTTCAACTCGGGAACGACGAGTCCAATGGCTTTGGCTGCGCCCGTGGTCGTCGGAATGATGGAGAGGGCCGCCGCCCGCGCGCGACGGAGATCCTTGTGAGGAAGATCCAGAATGCGCTGATCGTTCGTGTAGGAGTGAACCGTGTTCATCAACCCGTGGACAATGCCGAAACGATCGTTCAGAACCTTGACCACAGGAGCCAGGCAATTCGTCGTACAGGAGGCGTTGGAGATGATGCGGTGATTTTGGGGATCGTACTTCTGTTCATTCACGCCCAGGACGATGGTGATATCCTCTTCCTTGGCGGGCGCCGTGATGATGACTTTCTTGACCGATCCTCGGAGATGCTTCTCGGCATTCTCTCGATCCCGGAACAAGCCGGTGGATTCCACGACGATCTCGGCTCCGACCGATTCCCAATCGATCTGAGCGGGATCTCTCTCCTTGAATACCTTCACGCTCTCGCCGTTGACCGAGAGGCAATCCTCGCCATATCCCACCTCGGCGTCGAGCGTGCCCATGTTGGAATCATACTTCAGCAAGTGAGCGAGGGTTCGAGGATCGGTGATGTCGTTGACGGCGACAAAGTGAATATCAGGATCATTCAGCGAAGCGCGGAAGACCATTCGACCGATGCGACCGAACCCATTAATGCCGACTTTCACTGCCATAGGGCTACCCTCCTTATCCCAAACTGAACTCCCCTCAGGACCGTTTCTCAGCCACCTATTATAAGGGATGAAGGGGAGATGTCAAACTGACGGCGAATGGCGGGTTGGCCATTCAAGGCGCCAACTGAGAGATCCCCCGGGATGGCTCTTCATACCAGGTCCTGAATGTCCACCAGACCAATGACCCGGCCGGCTTCGTCAAGCACGGGCAGGGCATTCACATGGCGTTCGGCCATGAGAGCCGTGGCATCGCGGACGAGCGTTCCCCGGGCGACGGACAGCCCCGGACGCGTCATGAGTCGGCCCACCGGGCGTTCGCCAATGTATGGATCCTGGGCCCAGTGACGGCGAAAATCGCCATCGGTGAACACGCCGAGCAGTCGTCCTTCCTCATCCACCACGCAGGCCAGTCCTCCCCGCGCCCGGCTCAGCCGGGCGACGACGTCACGAATGGGCGTCGAGGGAGGGACGCGGGGACAGCGCTCGCCCGTCCGCATGAGATCCTCCACCCGGCTCAACTGGCGACCGATGGAGCCCGCCGGATGCAAACGTCCGTACTCCTCGGGAGTGAATCCGCGCGCCTTCAGAACGCTCAGGGCAAGGGCATCGCCCACGGCCAGTAATGCCGTCGTCGAACTGGAGGGAGCGAGTCGGAGTGGGCAGGCTTCTTCGACGATGCCGATTTCCACCACCAGGTCGCATCCTTGAGCCAGGCTGGAATCGCCCCTTCCGGTCACGGCGATTCGAACCACTTGACGGTTCCGTAAATGCGGGATGAGGCGCACCAGTTCTTCGCTCTCGCCCGAGCGGGAGAAGAGCAGAGCGACATCGCCGGGGGAGATCATGCCCAAGTCGCCGTGCATGGCTTCAGCCGGATGGACGAACAGGCTGGGCGTTCCCGTGGAGGCGAACGTCGCCGCCACCTTCTGGGCGATGAGGCCCGCTTTGCCCATGCCCGTGGTCACTACGTGTCCTCGACAGGCCAGAATGCGCTCGACGGCGGCGATGAACCGCTCATCCAGGCGCTTCTCGACCTGAAGGAGCGTTTCCGCTTCCAGGCGAACGACCTCCCGCCCCCAATCCAGGATACGACCGCTGTCCATGGGTGCATCAGATGAGCTGGATTTCTGGACCATAGGGCTCACCTTCATCGGGACACTCATGTTAGCACGTCTGGGGACCAAACGTAAGGATGGATGGGATGTCCCTGCCGTGGCCGTCCTTCTCACCGACTGGACGTGGGAGAGTTGGACGAAATAGGGGGGTGACACCTGACGGCATTCAATCCCCCCGGAGGACGGAGGGAGCCCCATCTCGGTTGCGGAGAAGCGGTTGAGATTCGCCGTCTCTGCCATCGTGTTGGAGGCCGAAGAGGAGTGAACTCAATGTCCCTGTGAGCATTCCTGCCAGGCGATAGTCGCCATCTCTTCTCGGGATGCATCAATCGCAGCGTCATACCTCCTCCGATCCCGGGGACCTTGTCTTTTCATTCTGCACGTGGTATGGTCAAGCGCTATCAGAGATGGGTCGGAATTCAGCGTCCAGCCACCGATTTGAACAGCTCTTGGATCACTTCCTGGAGGGATATTTTCGCTTTCACCCGACCGCGGCCACGGAGTTGGGATTGCACCAGTACGATACCTTGCTCGAAGAGCGTCGGGTCGAGGCAATCGAGGATGAGATCGCTCGCCTGAAGGCCTTTCGGCAGCAGTTCCAGCGGGACATTGAACCTGCCGATCTCACCGTTTCTCAACAAATCGATCTTGACCTCGTGCAGTCGGCCATCGCCGCCCAACTTCTGGAATTGGAGGAGATCCGGTTCTGGCAACGGCATCCCGGATATTACAACTGGTTGGCCAGCGGTGCGATCTACAGCCTGTTGATTCGAGACTATGCGCCCCTGGAGGATCGACTGCGCGCAGTGGTGGAGCGGGCGCGTCGCATTCCGGCCTTGCTTCAGGCGGGTCGCGAGAATCTCCGCGCGGCGCTTCGAGCACCCGGTGGCGTGCCTCGCGTGTGGGTTGAGATTGCCGTGGAGGAATTTCAAGGAGCTCGCGATTTCTTTCGCACGGTCATCCCTCAGGTGGTCGAGCGCGTCGATCAAACGGCTCTTGGCCATCAGGTGCGCGCTCATAATGAACATGTTGTCGCTGCCCTCGACGAGATGATCGCCTTCTTGCGGGGGGAATTGTTGGAAGCGGCCACCGGCGATTATGCTCTGGGCGAGGATCTGTTTCGGAAGAAACTCGAATACGAGGAGGCCATCACCACGCCTCTGGCCGACATCCTGGAGCGGGGCGAGCAGGAACTCCGTCGCACGCAGCGGGAGATGGACGAACTGGCCCGGCAGATCGCGCCCGGCCGCTCGATCCGGGAAGTTATCCAGGCGCTGTCCGGTGAGTACCCACCACCGGAGGAGCTGGTTCATTCCTACCAGCAGCAATTGGATGTCGCGCGGCAGTTCGTCATCGAGCGTCAGCTGGTGACCGTTCCGGAAGGAGAACTTCGGGTAGTGGAGACGCCACCATTTCTACGCAGTCTGCTGTTCGCCGCGTTGGATCCGCCGGGTCCGTTCGAACGCGTCCCATTGCCGACGTACTTTTACGTGACGCCGGTGGAACCGGGTTGGTCGGCGACGGAACGAGACCAGTACTTGCGCCAACACCACCGCGCGTCGCAGATGATCACCATTTTTCACGAAGCCTATCCGGGACATTATGTGCAATGTGCCCATTGTCGGCGCACGACGTCGCGGGTGCGGCGCATCTTTGCGGCCTGGTCATTCGTCGAAGGGTGGGCTCACTATGCCGAACAGCTCATGCTGGATGAGGGCTTCGGGCAGCGCGATCCTCGACTGCGGTTCGTTCAACAGCACGAAGCGCTCTGGAGAATCGGCCGGCTGCTGGTCGCCACTCGTATGCATACTGAAGGCCTTCCCATGGAGGCGGCCATTGATTTCCTCATGCGCGAGTGCTATCAGGAGCGCGCCAATGCTCTTCGCGAGGTGAAGCGGTATACGACCGATCCTCTGGTGCTCGTCTATGCGTGGGGGAAATGGCAAATCCGGGATCTGCGGCGCGCCGTCGAGCAGGCGTGGGGGACGCGCTTCTCTCTCGAGGCATTCCATGACGAACTCCTCGGCCACGGGCAACCGCCCATCGCGGTGCTCAAGCGCTTGCTCCTGAACGACGCCCGGGGCGGCGGTCGGGCAGAGGGTTCTCCGTGAACAGGGCGCGTCCGGATACGGAGAAGGAGGCAGTGCAATGATTCAGGATCGACGAGATGATCATGGGTTGGTGGAGAGCCTGAAACAAATGGCTACGAAACTTCGGCGGCACTCGGTGCTCATGACGAGCGAGGCGGGATCGGGTCATCCGACGACCTGCCTCTCGGCCGCCGATGTGATGGCCGTTCTCTTCTTCCACGTGTTGCGCTATGATGTGAAAAATCCATCCAATCCCCACAACGATCGATTTGTATTGTCCAAAGGACACGCGGCGCCCATTCTCTACGCCGCGTGGGCGGAAGCGGGCGCTTTCCCCACCGAGCATTTGATGACGTTGCGGCGGTTCGATAGCGAACTGGAAGGTCACCCTACGCCTCGCTTCCCATGGGCCGAGGTGGCCACCGGCTCGCTGGGACAGGGGCTCTCGATTGGCGTGGGCATGGCCTTGGCCGGTCGCCTCGACGGTCTCGATTACAAGGTCTACGTGCTCATGGGCGATGGGGAGACGGCCGAGGGTGCCGTGTGGGAAGCGGCGGCGCTGGCCGCCTATTATAGGCTGGATAATTTGATCGGGATTGTGGATATCAACCGGCTGGGACAGAGCCAGCCGACGATGTACGGACACGACGTGGCCTCCTACGAGCGACGGTTCGGCGCGTTTGGCTGGCATGTGATCAATATCGACGGTCACGATATCGGGCAGATTCTCTCGGCGTTCGACGCCGCCCGGCAGGTTCGAGGGCGGCCGGTCGTCATTCTCGCCAGAACGATCAAAGGGAAGGGCATCGCCGCCGTCGAGGATCAAAACGGATGGCATGGGAAGCCCATCCCTCGAGGCGAGATGTTGGAGCGAGCCTTGCAAGAATTGGCCGTCGATGGCGACGGCCCTCAGCTCCGGGTTCACGCGCCGGCGGTCGATGATCCCGCCGCCAGCGTTCCAGCGCACTCCACCGGGAGCGTGGCATCCATGCCTCCACCGCAGTATCAACAGGGGGAATCGGTGGCTACGCGTCAGGCTTATGGGCGCGCCCTGGCCAAGCTGGGCAGCGTGAATCCCCGCGTGGTCGCCCTGGATGGGGATACCAAGAATTCAACCTACGCGCAGGAGTTTCTGGCCGATTTCCCCGATCGCTTCTTCGAGAGTTTCATCGCCGAACAGAACATGGTGGGGATGGCTGTGGGCCTTCAAGCGCGAGGGAAGATTCCCTTCGCGTCCACGTTCGCCTGCTTCCTGACCCGGGCGTTCGATCATATTCGCATGGCGGGGATCTCTCAAGCCAACATCAAATTATGCGGCTCGCATGCTGGCGTCTCCATTGGTCAGGATGGTCCATCGCAGATGGGGCTGGAGGATTTGGCGATGATGCGCGCCGTGCCCGGCTCGGTCGTCCTCTATCCCTCCGATGCCGTCTCGGCCGAGCGAATGGTCGAATTGGCGGCCAACCATCAGGGGATCGTCTATATTCGTACCACCCGTCCAAAGACGCCGGTCATCTACCCGAACGATGAGTCGTTCGCCATCGGTGGATGTAAGGTGCTGCGGTGGAGTCCCCAGGACGAGGTCACCCTGGTAGGAGCGGGCATCACGCTGCACGAAGCTTTGAAGGCCCATCAAGCGCTCCAGCAAGAGGGCATCGCCGTGCGCGTCATCGATCTCTATTCCGTCAAACCGGTCGACCAGGAGACGCTGTTGAAGGCAGCCTCGGAGACCAACAACCAGATGATCACCATCGAAGACCACTATCTCGAAGGTGGCCTCGGCGATGCCGTGTTGGACGCGGTGGGATCGACCGGCGTGCGCGTCCACAAATTGGCCGTGCGCCAGCTCCCCCGATCGGGGAAGCCGGAGGAGTTACTCGACGCCTGTGGAATCAGCGCGCGGGCCATCATCGAGGCCGTGAAACGACTCACCGGACGAGCCGAGACAAACGATGCCGGCGCCAGCGTAAGATGAGTGCTCCCTCACGTGGGCGTCCGATCAGGTAGCTACTTCAATCGCGCCGCCATCTTGAAGACGTTGTAGATGGCGCCTCCGGTGCCGATGAAAAAGAATATGAAGAACATCCAGGGCGCCGTCCCCAACCATTTGTCCAGATAGTACCCGATGAGTCCACCGGCCAGAATGTAGGAGAGGAACAGCGTCCCCATCGCCATGGCCATCCCGGCTTTCTTGAACATGTCCGGAGGTGATCCCTTCCTCGCCATCGATTTCTCCCAGGGCACATTGTAGGCGAAGATGCGTTGAGAGACAATCGGTCATGCCCGCTTCTCCATCCAGTGGGCTCCATTGACAGGCGCGGGGACGGGTCTGATAGAATCTGAATTCCTGGGCCTCGGAGAGCCAGCGATGATGATCACATCGGCATGTTCAATTCAGGGGAAGCATGTTCCGAAGAGTTCTCATAGCTAATCGAGGAGAGATCGCATTACGCATCATTCGTGCTTGCCGCGAACTGGGCATCGAAACGGTAGCCGTCTATTCGGAAGCCGACCGTCACTCGCCCCACCTCAGACGAGCCGATCACATCGTTTGCATCGGTCCGGCCCGGAGCGAGGAGAGTTACCTCAACATGGACGCCATCTTGCAGGCGGCCGAGCAGTATGAGTGTCAGGCTCTTCACCCGGGATATGGATTTCTGGCCGAGAACGCTTTGTTCGCCGAGCGCTGTTGGCAGCAAAAGGTCACCTTCATCGGTCCTCCACCGCACATCATTCGATTGATGGGAGACAAACTGATGGCCAAGCGAACCATGCGAGCGGCGGGGTTGGAGACGATTCCGGGATCGGAGACGCTGTTAGCCGATGTGGAGGAGGCGGCCACCATCGCTCGGGATGTCGGCTACCCCGTCTTGCTGAAGGCGACGGCCGGCGGTGGCGGGAAGGGCATGCGC
>RFHM01000182.1 GCA_003696865.1 Acidobacteriota bacterium
ATGTTCAACAAGTTCCGACAGGTCCGGCAACGCCTCGGCGAGCGCCTCTACGCCGAGATGTGCGCTCAGCTTGGCATCGTGCCACTCCGCCCGGAAGTGGATGAGCTGTGGTCCAATTATCCCTTCTTCGTCATCTCATTTCATGGCGCCTTTCACGGGCGCACCGGATCGAGCAACACGCTCTCCATGAGCAAGCTGGCCCAGAAGGAGGGTTACCAGGCCATCCCCTATGTCCTCCATCTCCCCTACGATGCCAGCGTCGATTTCCAGCGCCATATCGAGACCACGCCGTTGGAGACGCTCATCGCCAAACGACAATTGCGGCGCGTCGTCGAAGAGCGCAAAATCCCCATCGATCTCCTCAGCGCGGTGATCATGGAACCCATCCAGGGCGAAGGGGGATACGTCATTCCCGAGGATGAATTCTTGCAGAAGCTGAGCGACTTCCTGGGGGCCTACCGGGATCGCGGCATTTGTTTCATCTCCGATGAGGTGCAGGCCGGTCTCTTCCGCACCGGGGAGTTCACCGGCATGCAGAATTGGTATCAGCGGTATCCCAATCTGAGACCGGACATCCTGACGTTTGCCAAACCCCTCCATGTGGGAGCGGCGGTCGCCGAGAAGCGGTGGCTGGAGGATTGGCCCGCGGGTAAGTTCTCCGGCACCTGGTCGGAAGGGAACCTGCTGGGCATCGCCATCGCCTACTACAGTCTGGAGGAGCTCAAGCAACGACATCCCGTCACCCAGCAGCCGTATCCGGACCACGCCAAATCGAGTGGAGCCTATCTGCGTCAGCGATTGGCCGATCTGGCCGACCGTCTGACGCGCCAATATCGGGAAGTCCATCTGGTGAGTCATATTCGAGGCGTCGGTCAGATGAACGCCTTCGATGTCCCCACGAAAGAACTGCAATCGGAGATCGTCTATCAGGCGTTCCTTCATGGCCTCCATCTTCTGGGAACTGGAGAGCGCTCCATTCGCCTCTTCGGCACAGTAGACCAGCGACAGCGCGAGGCCGACATGCTGGTTCATATTCTGGAAGACGCCATTCGGGCGGCGATGGAACACTCTCGGTCGGCCACCGCCCAGCGTCGTTGCCATGTGTAGGGTCTGAGATGAGCGGGACCGGGCTGGTTCATTCCCGGTTCACTTTTGCCTTGACTTGGCTCAAATTTTAAGTACAATGGCAACGTCGGCGAAATCTGTGAACTCGGGTGGTGCGTATGGTAGAACAAGCCTCCGTCAAAAAGGCCTCTTCTCCCAAGGCGGCTTCGCGTACGCCCCGGCGAGGTTCCTTGCGGGCCATGCTGCTCATCGATTCCGGTGATTTTGCCAGCGCCAAGCGGCTCCTGGAAATGGAGCAGGTTGAGGGTCGCAAAGATCCTTATCGCGAGACGCTCCGCGCCGAAGTCGCCCTCTATTACGGGCAGTACGATGAGGCGGATGACCTGCTTCGCGAGGCGACGCCTCAGCTCTCCGGCGTGCGATCGGTGACCCGATGGACGCGCGCGCGCGGTCAACTCCACTATTGGCGTCGCCAGTATGACGCGGCCCGCGAGCTCATTCAGGCGGCTCTGCGGAACTATCAGTATCTGGATGACGGTCATGGCACGGCTCTCGCGCTTTACGATCTCGGACAACTGGAGCGACGCATCGGCCAATATGAGCAGGCGGAAACCATCTTGTGTCAAGCGGGATCGCGCCTTGACGGGAAAGGACGCCGTGGGGAGTTCCTCGGGGGATTGATCAATTTCAATCTCGGCATTTGCCGGCAACAACGAGGTCTCTTCGACGAAGCTCAACAATGCTATGAGACGAGCCTCTCGCTGCTCCGCAAGACGGAAAATGGGCGCTTCTATGGATTGGCGCTCAACAGCTATGGCACCTTGCTGGAGGATCGAGGCCAATACGACCTGGCACTGAAGGCCCTGGAAGAAGCGGCGATGATCGCCGAGGAGCAGGGAACGGATGAAGATGCGGCCATCGTGCGGTGGAATCTGGGTCAGTGTCTGTTGCGGGCTAATCGGCCCGAATTGGCCGAAGTCGTGCTCTGGCAAGCTCAGGAATTGAATGCGCAGGTGAACAACATCTCCGGCGTTTGCGCAACGCTGGAATTGCTCGCCGAGTTGTACTTCGAGCAAAACGCCATCGATAAAGCCGAGCAGTGCGCTCGGCAAGCCTTGGCCCAGGCCGAAACGATCAAAGATGATTATCACACCATCCTTGGTCAGATCATGCTGGCGCGAATTGGTATCCTGCGGAACAAGAAAGAGGAGGCTCAGGAGATGCTTCTGGCGGCATCGGAGCGAACCGAACGGCTCGCCTTCCCGTCATTGAAAGCACAATGCTTGATGTACCTGGCGGAATCCTGTTTGCCGAGACGGGCGCCCGAAGCCCAGAACTTCCTGGAGCGCGCCGAGAGCATGCTTCAGGACCTCGCCGATCCCAAGTTGAAGCGAGAGCTGGATCGCATTCGTACCAAGGCGAAGCACTCGCGTATCCGTATCACTCAGGAGGGCGATCTCATCATCAGTAAATCCTTCTTGCCCGGATGGAGCGAGGCGAAAGAGGCCGTAGAATCATTTCTCATCAAGCATGCGCTGGAGCAGGCCGAAGACAATAATACGCGGGCGGCCAGGATCTTGAGCATCTCCAAGGTACACCTTTGCGAGAAGCGCAAACAGTATAAACTGTAGGACGTAGTCGAGAAAGAGCGAGACAGCGCACGCTCGCCGGATGAGCCGCCCGCCTTCTTCATCTCCCCATCAGCATGAATCGTCGCGGGGATGGAACCAGGTCCGATACGTGCACGGCCGAGGTGGAACATCGGCTGTGGGCGTCCGGGTATCGACGCATTGCCGGCGTGGATGAAGTGGGACGTGGCGCGCTGGCCGGACCGCTGGTGGCCGCGGCGGTCATCCTGGACCCGAACCGTATTCCACAAGGCATCGATGATTCCAAGAAGCTGACGGCCGGCAAGCGGGAGCGATTGGCGGTGGCCATTCGCGACACCGCTCTGGCCATCGGCGTGGCCTCGGTCGAGCCACGGGAGATCGATCGACTCAATGTCGGTCAGGCCACGCGGTTGGCCATGCGGTGGGCCATCGAACGATTGCACCCGCCTCCGGATTATCTCCTGATCGATGCCCTGCAGTTGGATCGCGTGGCGATTCCTCAGCAAGGAATCATTCACGGCGATCGCTTATGCGTTTCTATTGCCGCCGCCTCCATCATCGCCAAGGTGACCAGAGACGACCTCATGCGCGCTTATGATCGAACCTATCCTGGATATGGGTTTGCTCGGAACGTAGGATACGGGACAGAGGAGCATCGTCGCGCGCTCTCCCGGCTCGGTCCCTCAGCCATTCATCGTCTCAGTTTTCGCGGGGTGGGCCCCGATCTGTTCACCCGATGATCGGTCGATGAGTGACGCGCCGGAGTGGCCCGGGCCGCATCGATGGTGCTGCCGATCTCTGAATTCTGGCCGCTCGCGGTCACTCTTTCTCAACGGACGCCGGGAAGTGGAACGCCGCGCCCTGGCAATGGAGATCAAGGACAGTATTGAGGAATGGCCGGACGCGCCGGCCGGTGTATGATAGCTGCGACCGCCATTGAATACACCCACGGAGGGAAATGTTCCCGGTACTTGATGAATGAGTCATTCCCATTCTCTGGCGATCGTCGATGAGGAGGACCGATGGTGAATGCCTATCAGGCGCCGATGAGAGATCGACTCTCGTTCCTTGGCGAACG
>RFHM01000183.1 GCA_003696865.1 Acidobacteriota bacterium
CACCCTGGAGGAGATGGAACGCACCATGATCCAACAGGCCCTGGAACAAACCGGCTGGAACCAAACCCGCGCCGCCCACCTGCTCGGCATCTCGCGCGATTCCATCCGTTACAAGATGAGGAAGTATGGGATCGAGGAAAAGAAATGAGCCGGCCGACGTCCGCATCTAGGAAAGACGATCGACGAGGAGAAGATGATGTTCATCGCTTCCTCTCTGACGATGAGGTCATCATCACCTTGATCCCCCCGTCGGATCGCTCGAATCACCGCTTCAGTTCGTGGACCAGCTCGGTGAGCACCTTCTTGGCATCGCCGAAGACCATCATCGTCTTGGGATCGTAGAACAACTCGTTGTCCACGCCGGCAAATCCCGGTGACAGACTGCGCTTGATGATCATCACCGATCGCGCCTTATCGACGTTGAGGATGGGCATGCCGTAAAGCGGACTGTCTTTCTTATATCGCGCCGCCGGATTGATGACATCATTGGCCCCCACGACGAGAGCGACATCGGTATTCTGGAAATCTTCGTTGATCTGATCCATATCATAGATCATGTCGTAGGGCACGTTTGCCTCGGCCAGCAGTACGTTCATGTGCCCGGGCATCCGACCGGCCACCGGATGAATGGCGTACCGGACGGTGGCCCCGCGCTCCATGAGAATGGTAGCCAGTTCATGCAATACGTGCTGAGCCTGAGCTACGGCCAGTCCGTATCCGGGAACGATGATGATGGACTGGGCGCTCTCCAACACCATGGCGGCATCTTCGGGCGTATACTCGGTGACCGGTCGACGCTCGGCCGTCGCTGCCGCTCCGCCTCCGTCGGTGCCCACGGCGCCGAACAGGACATTGGCCAGAGACCGATTCATCGCTTTGCACATGATCTCGGTGAGAATGAGCCCCGACGCGCCCACCAAAGCGCCGCTCACAATGAGGACGCTGTTGGAGAGAACGAATCCCGTCGCCGCCGCCGCCATTCCCGAATAGGAATTCAGCAACGAAATGACGACCGGCATATCGGCACCGCCGATAGGAATGACCGAGAGGATGCCGAGGATGGTGGAGATGACGACGACGATCAACAACAGGGAACTCTGGGGGGCATCGAAAGCGAACAGCCCGCCCACGACCAGCGCACCCAGAAGAAGAAGCCCGTTCAAGAGATGATGAAGCGGAAGAACGATGGGCGCACCGCGGATGATCCCCTGGAGTTTGGCAAACGCCACCAGGCTGCCGAAGAACGTCACCGTTCCGATGAGGACGCTGAGCACCATGGTGATGAGCACGTCCAGGCCCGGTCGCCCACTGAGTCGAACGAATTCGGCATACGCCACCAGCGCCGATGCCGCCCCACCGAATCCGTTGAACAGGGCGACCATTTGCGGCATGGCCGTCATTTGAACGGTCTTTGCCGCATAGACGCCGATCGCCCCCCCGATGATCAAGCCAATGATGATGTGGGTGAAATCGATGATCTGCTTATCGAACAACGTCATCACAATGGCCAGCAACATGCCGAGCATGGCCAGCGCATTGCCACGACGGGCGGTGCGGGGGGAACTGAGATCTTTCAGGCCGAAGATGAATAAGACCGCTGCCAACAGGTACACCAGATTGGTCACTGTGGACATCGATGATTCTCCTTCTGTGGATTGCCGATGTGCCGCTGGTCGAATCGCTGCGATCGTCGCATTCGATTGAACTCCTGCTCCTCAGAGAGCGCCCATCGCCCGCCGGGGACGACACACCGACGACGAGGGCCTTCGGCTCTCCCCATCCTTGAAGACCTGGTCGATTACTTCTGATCGGTCCCCTTTTTGGCCGGCTTGAACATCTCCAGCATCCGATCGGTGACCAGGAAACCGCCGACGACGTTAATCGTGGCACAAATCACAGCCAATGTGCCGAGGATGGTGCTCAAGCCACTGTGACCAGCGCCCGCACTGATCAACGCCCCCACGATGGTAATCCCCGAGATGGCGTTGGATCCGGACATGAGCGGCGTATGAAGAAGCGGGGGGACTTTGGTGATGACTTCAAAACCGACGAAGATGGCGAGCACAAAGATATAAATGGATACGATGATCGACGCCGTCATCAGAACCTACCCTCCCGTTCGGACTTTCATGGCCTCCTTCACCATGTCGTTGATGATCTCCCCATTATGCGTCACGCACGCCCCGCGCGTGATCTCATCCTCGAAATCGAATGACTTCTCCGGCGAGGGGAACAGATGTCGGAACAGATTGACGACATTCTTGGCGTACATCTGACTGGCATGGACCGGGATGGTCGCCGCCAGGTTCACCGGGCCGAAGATGGTCACTCCCTGGTGTTCGATGATCTCGTTCGGCTTGGTCAGGGCGCAATTCCCTCCTTGCTCGGCGGCGAGATCGACGATGATCGAGCCCGGGCGCAGCAGGTTGACCATCTCTTCGGTGATCAGCACGGGAGCGCGTTTGCCGAACACTTGCGCCGTGGTGATAATCACATCGACTTTGGGCAATCGCTGGCTGATGACTTCGCGCTCTTTTTGCAGAAAAGCTTCGGACTGCTCCTTGGCATAGCCACCGGCCGTCTCCACATCTTCGGGCACTTCCATCTCGATGAACTGAGCGCCGAGACTCTGCACCTGCTCCTTGACTGCCGGGCGGGGATCAAATGCTTCGACTTTCGCGCCCAGCCGCTTCGCCGTGGCGATGGCCTGCAGGCCGGCCACGCCCGCGCCGAGCACGAGTACCGTCGCCGGGGGAATGGTGCCCGCCGCCGTCATCAGCAAGGGGAAAAACTTCCCCAAATGATCGGCGGCCATGAGGACGGCCTTATATCCGGTGACCGTGGCCATCGAACTCAGCGCATCCATACTCTGGGCGCGCGTGATACGCGGGATCAGCTCCATGGCGAAAGCGCTGATCTTCTTATCCAGGAGCTTCGCGATCGTCTCCATGTGAGATAATGGGGCGAGAAATCCGATCAGCACAGATCCCTCTCGTAACAAATCCACTTCCGACCGATTCGCCTTGGGATGCCAATCGAGAGGACGAACCTTGAAGATGACATCGGCCCGTTGATAGAGTTCGACGACGTCATCGATCAACGTGGCACCCGCCGCTTCATACTCGGCGTCGGAGAACGAGGCGCCCGCTCCCGCGCCGATTTCCACCATGACGTCATGCTCCAGCTTGGTCAGAGTGGGGACCAGAGAAGGGATTAACGCTACCCGCGTTTCCCCTTCCACAATCTCCTTCGGAATTCCAATTTTCACCTCACACCTCCCGGGTTATTGACTGCATCCACATGATATGTTGTCGCGAGACAGGCAATCGCTCGGATCGCGCGTCGCACTCTTTCGGAAGTTAAAAGAAAATTTAAAACATTACGTCCCGAAATGCCAGACCGGATCACTTTTTTTGGAAGAGACGTCCTCAGAGTCACGCCCGACCGCCGTTCATCCCCGCCTCTCAGACCACCTTGATATCCCACCCCTATCCCTCCGGATACCATACGCTCTCCCTAGGGCACCGTGGTGCGCACCGATCGCCGCTGGGGTTCGGGCGTAGGCCAGGCCAGCGCTCGGGCGAAGAGGCGCTCGTACTGATCGGTGACCTTCTCCCAATCATAATGGGCCTTGACGCGCGCCATAGCCTTTTGCCGATAGAATCCGAGTACGTGAGGCTCGTCGATGATTCGTTGAAGGGTAGCCCTCAGCTCCTCGGCGTCTCGATAGTAGAGACCGGCGTCGCCCACCACTTCGCGGTTCTCGGGCGTCTCCAGCACCACGACGCAATTGCCGAAGCCCATCGCTTCGATCAACGCCGGATGCGTCCCGCCCACCTCGGTGGCGTGCACGTAACAATAGGCATGCTGCTGGAGGATGCGATAGGCTTCTCCGAACACGAATCCGGTGAACAGAATCCGGTCATCGCGCGTGCGCCGCAGGCGACGAATATAGGCCTTCGCGTAAGGGGCATCTCCCACAATGACCAATTTCATGTTCGTTCGCACGCGTTCGAAAGCCTCGATGACCAGGTGGGCATTATTCTCCGGCTCCAATCGACTCACATAGAGGACGTACTGTTCGGGGAGAAGCCCGAAGGTCCGAAGCGCCTCGGGCTGGAAGCGCCGCTCGATCTCCGCACCGTAAGCGATCATCGCCGAATCCCGACCGTAATGCTGTCGATAATATCGCTGGATGACGCGCGCATCGGTAACCAACAGGTGCGGGCGCCGTGCCGCCCACCATTCAGCCAGTCGATAATAGGCGCGCCCGAGCCAGTTCCATTTCTTGCGCCGGTGCTCGAGGCCATCCACATTCAATATGGTCTTTTTCCCCGAGAGCCGAACAATCTCGGCGGCGGGCACGTTGGCCGCATTGCATAGCAAGACGACATCATAGTCCCGGAAACAGGCGTGTATGGCGGCCAGCAGGGTGTGAACGACGGTATCCAAATATTTATGCTTGATGGTGGGCAGAACGACGAGTTCCACGCCCTTGTAGGCGCGGTCGGGAACGGACACATGATGGCGGCGACCATACACGGTCACTCGATGACCAC
Source organism: Acidobacteriota bacterium (assembly GCA_003696865.1). Classification (GTDB taxonomy): domain Bacteria; phylum Acidobacteriota; class Blastocatellia; order HR10; family J050; genus J050. The sequence continues at coordinate 4,560 of RFHM01000183.1, forward strand.
GCCTGACCAGTCGCGTGCTCAACTGTTCGGCAAATGTCTCGAATCCTCCATAGTTCGCCGGAATGCCCCGTATTCCCATAATGGCAATTTTCATCGGTCTCATCGCCTCGCTACCTCGATGGACGCGCGCGCGCCCACTTCCCGATAGACGGCCAGGGTCAACTCCGCCGTCCGATGCCACGAGAAGCGGGCAGCCTGCTGCACACTGCGCTCAGCCAACTCGTTGCGCAATTGACGATCTTCGATCACGCGAAGGATGGTCCGCGCCCAGGCTTCTTCATCATAGGGATCGACCATCAGGCCCGCCTCTCCAACGACCTCGGGTAACGACGAACTATTACTGGTGATCACCGGCGTCCCACAGGCCATGGCTTCCAGGACGGGGAGACCAAATCCTTCAAATATGGAGGGATACACGAACACCGTTGCCCCACTATAGAGATCGGGCAAATCGCTCTCCGGAACGTATCCGGTGAACACCATGTCCCCAGCATAGGGGGATCGATTCACCTCATGCAAGATATTCCGATACAACCAGGCGCGCTTCCCCACGATGACGAGCTGGTGACGAAAATCTTCGACCATCTCCCGCAATCGCGAGTAAGCCTTGATGAGTCGAGCCAGGTTCTTTCGCGGTTGAAGATTTCCGACGCTCAACAGGTACGGCCGTTCGATCCCATACTTCTTTTTCACCGCCTGAAGGCGCTCCTCATCCCGCGTAGGCCTGAATTCCGGACCCACGCCGTTGGGCGTGACCACGACTTTTTCTGGTGGTAACCGGTAGGTGTTGATGATATCCCGTCGCGAGTATTCGGAGACGGTCAATACCTTGGCCGCCCGTCGCGCCGTATGAGGGATGGTTCGCCGGAAGAAAAATCGCTCTCGCGGCGTGAAAAATTGGGGGAAATGCTCGAACGAGAGATCATGAATGGTCACCACGATCGGTTTGTGACAGAACGGAGGCGCCGTATATTGGACGTGGATGAGATCGACGCCGGCCCGATACATGGCCAGCGGAAAACTGACCGGAATCCGAGCATATGGCGTATGCGGTCGGATGAGCTGGACGCGGACATTGGGAAAGCGTCCCTCCCACTGACGGGCCACCTCCGGTCGCGTGAAAAAGAGAACGTATTCGTTGAGGCGATCGATCTCGGCTAAGGCGAGAATGAGGTTCTTAATATAGGTTTCGTTCCCCGTCGATTGGCTCCCGATGGCATGAGCGTCGATTCCAATTCGCATCGCCGGGGGGAAATATTACGGACTCCCGACGAAAAAAACAACCTGGGAGATGCGTCTCGGCGAGGGAGACTCCTCCGTCTCTCTGATCGATGGGGCGCACTCTGAGAGCGTCAGCCACCGCCTTACGACTCAACCCGGTGACCGGAATCGCGTTCCACACATTCAGGCCGCCTTGTGCTGCTCCGAACTGAGTACCCGATAAATGAAGTAAATCACGAAGGCGACGATCCCCACCGCCAGCGCCACGTACACCAGGCTGACGACGAGGCCGAACACAACACCAAGAACCCAGAGCGCGATTTTGATGATCACATATGCGGCGATGATGCCGACGATGATCTTGAGCAGTTTCATCATCTTTATTCCCTCCTCGATCTCTTCTCCACCACCGGGATGCTGAGTCCGCTCACCGGCCCTTACCTCTTGTCTCCCCTGGGGCGATCCGATGGGGAGTCGCGTTCACCGGAATCCGTCGCACCGGGTAGCCGGCCGGTGGGCGGCGAAAAGAGCGACGGCGTCACGAGGCGGAAATCAACCGAGAGCGGCTCCGATGGCTCCTCTCTCTGTGAGGCCCGCCACTGCCTGACGATGAGATAGACGCCTCCGGCAATGAGCAGGAGCGGCCATAACCGCGCCAACCGAAGAGGCGTACTGAAGAACTGAAATACGTCGGTGAGCAAAAAGATGAGACCCAGCGCGATGAGCAGGCCCGCCCAGGTCCGAACGTGATCCTGCAGGAAGCGTCGGAGCCGGAGATCTTCTTGAGTCGGATCGCTCCCAGTCCGAATGGCCCGCGCCGTCCGAACGGCATCCATGATGGAATAGAGATAGATGACGCCCCCACCACCGCCGAGCAGGGCCAATCCGGTGAGTTCGGCCAACTCCCACAGACCAACGATGACGATGAAATACACAAACGCTTTGGTATGCTGGCGATTATAAGCCGCGCCCAACCCCGGCACGAGCGCGGCCAAGAAGGCCAGGACGGGCGATGGTCGCCATCCCATGGACCTCTCCGGATCGGCTCTGCCCGCCGATCGCAACAGTTCCACACCGCGCACGATACAATCCTGACAGTAGGCAAACCCCTTGATCCGATGATCGCATCGGGGACAGAGCGGCCGGCCACAAGCCGAACACTGGATCATGGCGCGATGGGCCGGATGGTAGAAACATTTCATCATCATCACTCCACCTGTCGAAGAGATCCTCACCGGGGATCGCGGCCGATGGCCGGTCCTCCATGTCGCGTTCCGAGAGGAGCACCGGGCGATTGCGCTAACGGCTCTTTCTTCTTCTCTCCTCGCTCCCGGGGCGCACCAGAGGTGGGATATCCGACCCGGTCGGTCGTCTCAACAAACAGGTCGGCACCGAACCGGAGGACGCCACTCAACTGCGATGTCACACGATGCCACCGGGAAGCGATTCGCCGTCCTTCCAATGAGCCGGAGCGGGCATGGGCGAACACCCGTTCGGCCTTGATCCTCGCCTGTCTATAGACTCCGCTTAAGGTCATGTCGTCGGAGACCTCAACCAGGAGGAATCCCACTGTGGCCAGGGAGAGAATGACGGCCGTCATCCCCTCTGGCGCGAGGACGAGGCCAATGATTCGCGCGAGCTTCGCTCTCGTCTCCCCCCACCATCGACGAGCTATGGCTCTCCATTTTCGATGGATCGGTACCCGATCAATGCCCACAGTCGCCCTCATGATACGTCGCTGAAGATCGTCGGGTGCGGGCACGGCTCTCGCTTCGTGGCATAACTGGCGCGCCAGTCGAATACTGGTCAGAAGCCGCTGGCACCGAGGACAGGCCTGGAAGTGATCTTCGAAGATGTGATAATCGCTGGCCGAGATGTAGCCCTCAAAATAATCCAGGATCAACTCGTCGAAGACGGCACAACTCATCATCGGGCCCGCCGGCGTCGCTCGAAGGATGCGGCTCACCAGATCCCCAGGCGGCTCGACGATGGCCGCCTGGCGACAGGCGGCCATGGTCGCTTGCACATCGCCGAGCAATTGACGACACGCCGGGCAACTCATCACGTGTTCGGCACACTGGGCGCGCACAGCCGGCGTCAACGTGCCATCCACATACTCGCCGATGATCTCCTGGAACTGCTCACACGTCATCTCATCAAATCACCTTCATGCGACGTAAGATCTTGGCCAACTCGATGCGTCCCCGGTTGATGCGCGATTTGACCGTTCCCTCTGGGATCTTCAACAAGTCTACGATCTCCTGGTAGGAAAGTTCCTCCAGATCTCGCAGGATGATGCAGGTCCGGAGTTCCGGAGATAACTTGTTGATCGCCGCCTGGATCTGCTCGCTCAGCTGACGACGCTCCACCAGGCGCTGAGGGCTCTCGGCGCGACTTTTCAAGTGATAGGCGTGGGCCTCCAGCGTATCGCTGGCCTCGGTTGGCGTGCGGCCGCGTTTTCGCCAGTCATCGATGATGAGGTTTCTGGCCACTCGCATCAGCCAATTGGACAAGCTTCCCGCTTGGGGATCGTACTGATCCAGCGTGCGATAGATGCGCAGGAAAACCTCCTGAGTCAAATCCTCGGCCGCCTCGTGGGTTCCGACAAACCGATAGGCGAGACTGTAGATCCGCCGGGAGTACTGCTTGACGATCTCCTCCCAAGCCGCCTCATCCCCGGCCAGGCATTGTCGGACCAATTGGGCATCCTCGTTGGACAATGCAACTTTTGCTCCCACTGACTCTTCTCTCGCTACCAATTATCATGTGTTGACGCTCAATTTGCAAAACGAAAACGGAGTCAGAGAAGTTCCCCCCTGGGGCGATGAAGCGGCCGGCGAGTTCCCCACGGCGATCACATAACACACGCGATGAGAGAGGGTTAGCGTCGAAGAGGCGACCAGATGGAAGAGCGCATGCGATCACCCGTGATCGGCCCACCATCCCGAGGCCGGCCGGCCCCGCTGGGACTCCCCATCGCCCGTGATCTGGAGAGCGGCCATCCCCTTGAATGGCGCTTGACCTCCCCTGGTTTTTTCAGGTACTTTAGCATCTTCGAAACAGAGAGACCGTGCAAGACCGACGTTTCAAGCTGAAATTCACGCTCTGGCTGGTGATTGCTGCCCTGTTGATCGCCTACTTCGCCCACCGCCTGGATTGGGTCGAGGTCAAAGAGAGCTTCCGACACCTGAACCTCTGGCTGGCGGCGGGCTCGGTCCTCCCCATCCTGGCCACTTACGTCGTTCGGGCGCTCCGATGGCGGGCATTTCTCGCCCCCATGGCTCGGCCGTCGTTTCGCAATCTGTTCGCCGCCACAGTCGTGGGGTTCTCCAGCATTTTCATTTTCGGTCGAGTGGGCGAAGTCGCTCGCCCGGTCATGCTCAGTCTGCGGGAACGCATCCGGCCCAGCGCCACGCTGGCCACCATCATGATCGAGCGCCTTTACGATTCCATGTTCGTCATCCTCCTTTTCGCCATCGATCTCACCTTCTTCGAACGGTTCATCAACGAGGGCGACCTGACCGCCATTCGCCAGGTTGGCTTCGGCCTGCTCATCCTCTCGGGCTTGGGGATTATCGTCCTGTCAGTGTATCGGTGGCGGGTCAACACCATCCTGGGATTCCTGGAGAAGAAGCTTCCCTGGGTGCCCGAGAAGCTCCGGCGCGTCTTGTTGAACTTCTTGCGCCATCTGGCTGATGGGCTCTACGTCCTTCATGATGCCAGAGGATTCCTCATCACGCTGGGATACACGGTTCTGGTATGGGGCTTGGTCACGCTCAGTTTCTGGCTCGTGGTTCGTGCTTTCGGCCTGACGCTGTCGCTCCTCTCCATCGTCTTCATCCTGGGATTCGCTCTGGTCGGATCGCTCATCCCCACCCCGGGTGGCTCTGCCGGCGCTTTTCACACGGCGACGATGATTGCGTTGACCTTGCTGGGCGTGGAACGAAATGCGGCGGCCAGCACGGCCATTGGTATGCATCTGGTCGGCTTTGGCTCGGCGTTGCTCTTCGGGGTATATTTCTTCCTGCGCGATGGCATCTCGTTGAAAGATCTCCGGGCGATGATCGCCGAGGAGATGCTCTCAGAGGACATGTTGGATCCGTCGGCCTCTCAGCACACCGAGACCCAGGTCATTGGAGTGAAGTCATGAAGTGTCCGTTCTGTGGTCACTTTGAAGATAGAGTCGTCGATTCGCGAGAATCGCGCGAAGGCGATGTCATCCGACGGCGACGCGAGTGCGAAAAATGCGGGCGCCGGTTCACGACCTATGAACGCATCGACGAAATCCCTTACATGGTGGTGAAAAAGGACGGGCGCCGCGAGCCGTTCGAACGGCAAAAGGTGTTGACGGGCATCCTCAAGGCCTGCGAGAAGCGACCCATCCCCATGGCCAAGATCGAAGCCATCGTCGATGCCGTCGAGGCCTACGTGCATAACTCTCCCGATCGAGAGCGCTCCACGCAGAAGATCGGTCAACTCATCATGCGACGGTTGAAGGAGCTGGACAAAGTGGCTTACGTTCGCTTCGCCTCGGTCTATCTGGAGTTTCAGGACGTGTCCGAGTTCATGAACGAGCTGAAACAACTGGTTCGAGGCAAAAAGAAGAAACGATGAGGTGGGCCGTCCCCGGAGCGCCCCCCCAAGGTTCCACTCACACCTCTCATTCAATCAACGCGAATGCCTGCTCCACAGCTTCCTCCGGAGTCTGGGCGATGATGATGCGAGCCGATGGCGGCCGAGGAGAGATCTCGAATGTCCACGAATGAAGCAGAACGACGGGCTTACCAATCTTCAACGCCAAGGCAATCTCCGAGAGGGTTCCATATCCGCCCCATAGCGCGATCACCACATCTGACGATCGCACGTTAATGGCATTGCGCGCGTCGGACATGCCGGTGAAGATGGCCACATCGATGAACGAGTTGGGAGGGGATTCCCGCTCGCTGCTTCCCGGCAAGATGCCAATGGTCAATCCACCCTCATGCTTCGCCCCTTTGGCCGCCGCCTCCATCACTCCCCCCAAGCCACCACATAACAGGATGGCCCCTCGGCGGGCGATGAGACGCCCGATCTGATAAGCAGTATGGAAGACCTGGGCATCGCAACTGGACGCCCCCATCACGCCGATCACTTTTGGACGTCGCCGTTCGGTCATCGTCGATGCTGAGACCTGTGGCCTTCCATAATTATACGCCAATTATACGCCCGGCCCGGCGCCCGCAGCCGTGGACTCCTCCCTCCGCTGTCGAGCCCGTTTGATGCTCTGGCGCATGGCCCAGTCGATCATCCGGGGACTCACCGCATTCAATACGACGAGCGCTCGCGCCGGCTTGAACGTGATCACCTCCGGTCGCGGACGTCGCGCCAAGCCGACAATCGCGCGGGCCACCTCCCCGGCCGATTGAACCGGTCCGACGGGACGGACGCGACGCCCGGTCCGATTCTCGGCGACCTGGAAGAATTCGGTCGCCGTCGCTGCCGGACACACCAGGCTCACGTCGATGCCACTGCCGGCCAACTCCACGCGCAGAGATTCGGACAGGGCGACCAGGGCGAATTTCGTCGCCGAGTAGGCTCCCGAATAAGGAAGGGCGCGCTTCCCGGCCACCGAGGCGACGTTGATGATATGTCCCCGACCTTGCTGGCGCATCACCGGCAATACAGCTTTGATGGCGACGAAGGCGCCGATGAAATTGACCTCCATGATGCGCCTGAGATCGTCAGTGGTCGTCTCCTCGATCGAGGCGAAGAGACCATATCCGGCATTGTTGATCAACAGATCGATCCTTTGGAAGCGCTCGACGACCATTCGGATGAGACGCTCAACTTCATGGGGAACGCTCATATCCGTCGGCACGATCAGCGCCTGGCCACCACGCGCATCAATCATCTCGGCGACCTCCCGGAGTCTCGGCTCACGTCGCGCCGCCAATACGACGCGAACCCCCTCGCCGGCCAGCGCTAACGCCGTCTCCTTCCCGATCCCACTGGATGCGCCGGTGATGATGGCTACCTTTCCTCGCAAATCCTCTGCCATGTCACTGCTTCTTCCCCCATGAGAATACCACCTCACTAGCTTAAAGAACTGACCCTCCAGATGCAACGGTGTTCCTCCCCGGTGGAACTCCGGGAAACCAGCCGCCTCGAAAAGGACGGGACAACCGCGCTCGGGCCGCACGCGCTCAGAATCGGTTCTCCACCATTATCGCGCTCCACATAGCGATTCAATGGAAGCGGGCGTGTTCTCGGCGCGATGACGGCATGGTTTCCATTTCGAGCCGCCGAGCATCCTCGACAAACAGAGAACATCGCTATACCCTCTATCATCCGAACGAGAAACGATGCGCATTGGAGTCCACACGTCCATCGCCGGAGCTCTGGTCAATGCCATCCACCGGGCCGAACGACTGAACTGTCAAACGGTCCAGATCTTTTCCCGGAATCCCCGAGGATGGATCGCTCGACCACTCTCCCCAGCAGACGTGAAGGCGTTTTGCCGGGCGCGAGATCGCGCCGGGATATGGCCCCTCATCATTCACGGCGTCTATTTGATCAACCTGGCCGCTCCCGATCCCTTGATCCGAGAGAAATCCATCGTCGCCTTCCGGGAAGAGATCAAACGAGCGTTGAGGTTGAAGGCCGATTTCCTCGTCATCCATCCGGGAAGCGCTAAGAACGGCTCTCCCGAAGAGGGGATCGCTCGTTGTATCCGTTCGGTCAAGAAAGCCGTCCGCCGGCTGAAGCTGAGGAACCTCACCATTCTCATCGAGAACACCGCCGGTCAAGGTGGCCAGATCGGATGCACATTCGAACAGGTCGCCGCCATTCTGGATGGTCTCGATGGATTGCCCATCGGATGTTGTCTGGACACCGCCCACACCTTCGCCGCCGGATATGATATCGCCACGCCTCGCGGCTGCCATCGTACCCTCTCGCTGATCGCCGCGACCATAGGCCTGGAGACCCTCCACGTCATTCATGCCAACGACACCCGAGTGCCGCTGGGCGGAGCGGTCGACCGCCATTGGCATATTGGCCGCGGGCATATCGACCTCGCCGCGTTCGGCTATCTCCTCAATCACCCCATCATCGGGTGCCTGCCCTTCATTCTGGAGACCCCCAAGACGTCCGACCAGGACGATCGGCGCAACCTGGCCACCTTGCGCCGATTGGCCCATGCATGAGCTGCCGGACGACGCAGAACGTCTCCGTTCATCCCTGGCGGAACATCGCTCGACTCCGTCTCGCGGGGTGCCGATCCCGGGCTTCCGGCGCTTAACGGTTCGTCTTCTTCGACGAGAGGCTCCGATAAATGATTTCGATCCATCGCTCGGTGGAGATGAACCCGCTACCCCACGAGGCCCATTTATCGGGCAACCCTTCAGCCTTGATCTCATCCAGGCTCTTGCCCGCGGCCATCTTCCGTCGCACGATATCCGTCGTCTCCACCAACATCTGATGATAGAGCTTGAGATCGTCCAAAGTGGAGACGGGACCATGCCCGGGAATGATTTTCACATCGGCGGGAAGCTGCTTCATGATCGCTTCCACATTCTTGATGAGGCCCTCAACATCCCCACCACTGTTCAAATCGACGAACGGGAAGCGACCGGAGAAGAAGTCATCGCCCATGTGTACCACATTCGATCCGGTGAAAAAGATGACTACATCGCCATCCGTGTGCCCATGAGGGAAATGGATGGCCTTGATCTCCTCGCCGTTGAAGTGGATGGAGACCGATTGATCGAAGGTGATCACCGGCCATGCCTCCTCAGGAGCCGGAGGGATCGTGCGCCCGAGAACATGCTGCTCTCTCATCAGACGCTTCCGAACATTGGTGTGGGCAATGATCGGGGCCTCCGGACCGAACACGCGATTTCCCCCGGTATGGTCGCCGTGCCAATGCGTGTTGAGAATGAACTTGAGGTCACCCTGACCGATATCCTTGAGCGCTGCCCGAATCTTGTCCGCCAGAGGGGCGAACTTATCATCGACGATGAGAATCCCATCCGGTCCGACGGAGACGCCGATATTTCCTCCCGTCCCATTGATCATGTAAATGTTGCCCCTCACATGAGTCGTTTTGAGCGTCACTTTGGAGAAGTCTTGTTGGGCGCTGACCGACGCCAGGCTCACAAGGAGACACCCCACAACACTCAGACACACCAGTCTCTTCATGATTCCCTCCCTGATCGAGAATGATGGTTGAGTAAGATAACTTGGCGTGGAAGGGTCGTCAAGGAATCGAGAACGCCCCTCCCCGATGTCGCTCCCTCAGAGTTCGTAAGCTTCGGGACGCCGGTCGGCGAACAGATCGTTGAGCGGCGTGACGTGCTTATCGCACGCTTGAGAGGGATCGATCTCGACCACCGAGAGCACTTCTTCTCGAGCCGAGGCTCTGAGGAGGATGGTTCCATCGGGCGCAGCGATCTGACTGCATCCGGTGTAGACCAGTTTTTTGCCCCCGCGCTGTTCGACACCACAGCGATTGGCCAAGATCCAGAACACGCGGTTCTCGATGGATCGAACGCGCGTCGTGAGCTGACCATATTTGGGGAGCACCAAGTTAGAGGGATGACAGACGATCTGCGCTCCCCGGAGGGCCAGCGTGCGCGCGGCCTCCGGGAAAAGATGATCGAAACAGACGAGCAGACCCACTTTCACTCCGGCTACATCGAAGACCGGGCATCCCAGATTGCCCGGCTGAAAGTAATACTTCTCTTCGTTGAACAAGTGAAGCTTACGGTAAACGCCGACCAGTCCGCGAGGACCAACGAGTACCGCGCTATTGAAGAACTCACCATCAGCACGCTCGACCAACCCAACGACGAGATGGCAGTGGTGTTTTTCCGCCAGCCCGTGAAGGAATTCCGTCGTCGGGCCGGGGATGGGCTCGGCGACAGCGCCGACTTCCTCCCGGCTGATGAACAAATAGCCACTCGTAGCCAGTTCGGGGAGAACGATGAGATCGGCATTAATATTCTCCAAGGCGAGGGCGATGTGCATGAGGTTCGTCTCCACGTCGCCAAACTCAGGAGCGAATTGATAATATCCGATGCGCATGGTGAACTCTCCCCCTCATTGAAGCAAACCGAGTGCCGAGATGCAACCCCTTCTCCGGAACAATAAGCGATCTCACTGCCTGGATCTTCTTTTGTGGGCCGATGTGTTAGCGAGTGTCCACCGAGTCGTCGTTCCGCCACCGCCAAACATCGAGGCCGGGTTCACGCCGACTGCGCCAACTGCTGACACAAGTTTTCGAGATCGTCAGTATGCTCCCGAACGATGGCTTCGGCCAGCAATTTCAACACGCGAATATTGGTTCGACTGGCATCATCCAGATCATCATTCCCCTCATCCAATCGCGGTTGAAACCAATAGTACCTCTTTGTGCCATCGGATGCCGGGGGCAGCAAATGCCGCAGATGATAATCGACCGTGGCGCTCACCCCGTGAAAGACGACATTGAGGAGCGGTTGCGCCCACCGGGCCAGTCCCCATCCGCGAGCTTCGTCATAGGGAATTCGGCGCGTCAATTGGCCGGTTCCCAATGAGACGAGGAGGATGTCCTCAGCTTGGGGGAACATGGTCTTCGCCTCGACGAATCCACACAACGCCGGATTATTGGCGAACACGCCACCATCGATCAAGGCATAGTAATCGGATCGGTCTGATGTTTCGACCTTGAGCGGCTCGAAATAGGTCGGCGCCGCCGACGTCGCTCGCGCGACCACTTTCATGGGAAAGTCATATTCATCGTTCACTTTCGCTTTCCGACTCTTGAAGAACCAGGGGATGCGTCGCTCGATCTCATAACTGGTGATGAGGACATCAGTCACCACATCCTTGAGCCGCGCTTCACCGAAATATTCGTCGAGGACCTGCTCGATGCCCTCCGAGGGGTATTTCTCTTCGGCGATGTTCCCCACTGCATGAAGGCGATGCCAAACCGAGCGCGAAAAGATCCGCGCCCCTTCCCTCTCATAGAGGGCGACGAGATCCCGAGCGGCGTATTGGGGCCTTCCCCGAGCATCGGGTTTGGTGAGTCCGAGAGCGAGAATCCCTCCCGTCGACGTGCCAGCGATGAGATGGAACCGCTCGGCAATGGGCATCGGCAAGCGGTCTTCGAGCTCGGCCAGAATCATGGCCGGAATGATGCCACGAATTCCACCACCATCGATGGAGAGAATGTTCACCTGAGCCATCTCGGCGTTAATGGTATCAGCGACTCCCCTCGCGCGTCCAGTTCGGAGCATACCGACGCTCACCGTAAACAACGCGGGGAAAAGATGCTCGTGCGGATTAGGTTCCCTGCCCTCGATGCTCACCGATTCTTGGCGCTCAGTGAGCACCGCGACGGAGGAGCCGGCCGACCGATCCTCCCCGGAACCGGCCGCGCTCGACGACGACACGACCATTGATGATGACGTACGCGATGCCCTGAGCCAACTGCCGTGGTTTCTGGAACGTGGCTCGATCGCGAATTCTCCGGGGATCGAAGAGCACGAGATCGGCGCTGGCCCCGGGACGGATGATGCCTCGATCGCGGAGACCGAAAATCTGGGCCGGGTAAGTGGTCATCTTTCGTATGGCCTCTTCCAGCGAAAGGTCCCGCCTCTGTCGCACAAATCGGGAGAGGATGCGAGGAAACGCCCCATAGGCCGCCGGGTGGGGGCATCCGCGTCCATAATCTTCGGCGTCGGTGCAGAAGGCGCCGAGCGGATGCTGCGCATACCGGGTCAGATAGTCGAGCTGATGGCGCTCGCCTGAAACACCGAAGATGAGCATGGAAACTCGACCCTCTTCCTCGATGATGAGATCGGAAATGGCCTCGAAGGGCGATTTCCCCGTGCGGCGAGCCAGTTCCGTCAGGGACAATCCCTCATAGCATTTATTCTTCCGACGTGGCACCCAACCGATGAAGATATTCTCCCAGCCGACGGCCCGCACCAGATTATGTGGCCACCCACGCTCTTTCCACGGTGGCCAGGAAGGAGACCGACGCTCGATCTCTCGTCCGATACGCGCTCGCGTCTTCGGATGGGCCAACCGCTCGATGAGCTTGCCCACTCCTCCTTCCAACGACCAGGGAGGATACAACGCGATCATCATGGTCGCCGCCGCCGTGTACGGGAACATATCGAATGTTATCCGAGTGCCGTCACGATGAGCTCTTTCTTCCATCTCGAGGACGCGATCGATTTTGACCCAATGAGATGAACCGACCGCCTCATTGTGGGAATGATGCACGCGCACGCCGGCCCGGCGGCCAATCTCGATGAGTTCCCGCACTGCCGGGATGAGCGTCTCGCTGGAACCGCGAATGTGGCTCGTGTAGAGACCGTCGTATCGGGCGACGACGCGAGCGAGGGCAATGAGCTCATCGGTCGTCGAATACATGCCCGGTGGATAGATGAGCCCGCTGGACAGCCCCAGCGCTCCGGCTTCCATGGCCTCCCGAACGAGCGCACGCATGCGCCGCAACTCAGTCCCCGTGGGCGATCCTTTTCTCAGTCCCATGACCGAGATGCGGACCGGTCCATGAGGGACGAGCGCACCAACGTTGAGCGGAAGGCCATCGGCCTCCAACCAATCGAGATACTCGCCGAACCGGCGCCACGGCCACGGCATCGGCTCAGGCGTCATCCAGGAGACGACCGCTCGCAGTACGGGCTCGGCCTCCGCCGTATGGGGCGCCACGCCGAGACCGCAATTACCGATGATCGCCGTGGTGATGCCCTGCACGATCTTGCCCTTCATGAGCTGCATGCGGCGCTCTGACGGCAAGCAGAGGATGACATCGGCGTGCGAGTGAGGATCGATGAAACCGGGCGCCAGAACGAGTCCCTCTCCGTCAATGACGCGATCCGCCGGTTCTTCGATGTGGCCGATGACGGCGATTCGATCTCCGACGAGGCCCACGTTGGCTTTATAGCCGGGCATCCCCGTCCCATCGATGACCAGCGCATGGCGAATGAGGAGATCGATCATCGTGTCATCATTTCACTCTTTACCAATTGAACCGGCCCTATTATTTTCGCTCCACTGAGGCGAGCGCAAGGGACGAAACGCCGAGGGGATATTGAGGAAGCGGTGAGCACCTCCACTCCCGAACTCGATCAACTCCAGATCATCGATCGGACGACCGCGGCAACTTCGGAATCCTCACCGTTCTTGAAACAGCACCGGCTCCGGAGTGAGTTCCACAGCGAGACCGGACGGACTGCCATCGAGCGGGACGGTCCGGTAATGATCGCCGGACGTAGGGATGGTGTACATGGTGACCGGTCCGCGGATGGGTAGGCGAACCTCTCGCGCGGGGAGGGGATCGTTCATGCCTCGCACTTCGTCTTCCCACAGCCAAGCCACCCATACCGGCGGACGCCCGTCGGCGAACAGGAAACGATAGAGTTCAACTCCCGGGTCTGCCTCAATCTTCTCCGCTTGAGCGAATCCATCGAGTTTATCCACCAACAGTGCGAGGGCGTAAAATGCCGGCCAGGGATCGCCGTCAGAGTCCGTCAAGCCAATGAACGGATTGGCCACGGTGAAGCGAGCGAGCATCTTATCCCAGTCGTTGGGCATACCCATGAACACTTTCTCGAATCCCGCTGCAAATCGCGTGACGAAGACCTTCACCAGGACGCGCGATTGCTCGGCTCGGTACCAAGCGACGGCTTCATCGTGCAGAGGATCAGCGGGGTTTTTCATGGCCTGCAAGATTCGCTGCCCATCGGGGATCACCAACTCGGGATGAAAATGGACCAGGGGATTGAACGTCAATCGTGGTTCCGAACGAGCCTCCATGTCCCAGATGGTCGTGGTCAAGCCGTGTTTGGCCAGTTCTTTCTGTACCCAGGCCATATATCCCGCCGAAGCCGTCTCATACGGGCCGTTTCCACCAGCGTCGAGGATGTCATAAAGATACGCCAGCGCCACTGTCAATTCCGTCATGGCGCGGGCCCGCTGCCAGGCTTCCCGCCAGACATCGGACGGAAGACTCTCCAGGAACGCAGCAAAGCGTTCCTCGAATAACTGAGCGTCGGGATCGTTGTGAAAGAGGTCGTTCCATCGGATGCCGTTGGAGATGATGTGAACGTCGGCCGAAGCGCTACGAGCCGCGCTGACCGTCTCCTCGAGCAGGATGCGATAGTCGTCCAGCGTGCCCGTCCAGAAGACGGGATTGGCATATTCATTGCCGACTTGATAGTGCAGCACGGGAGCGCGCAGGCCGGGCATGTCGTCCTGACCATCGTCATCGTAACGCTCGACCAGTGCGGCAATCCAGGCGCGGTAGTCGTCCATGTATTCTTCGGCGGGCAGGCGATCCGAGTTCCTGAACTCCATGCCGCCGGGGCGATACTCGATCGGTCCAGCGAACCAGCCGTTGCCCAATCGCAGCGAGACGGTGATTCGGAAGCCGTACTTCTGCCACAGACGTACCGAGCGATCTAACCCCGCCCAGTTGTATCGATGCCGTCCCCCTCGGGGGGGATTAGGTTCGATAGCACTCCAACTCACCTGGGCGAAGTTCACCCATCCCGCTCCCGTCCGGGAAAACCGTCGCGGCCACTTCTCCTTCTGGTAGAAAGACTGCAACGGAAAAACATAATCAATGCCGAAACGAGATTCGGCCGCTTGGGGAGCATCTGACCGGGAGAGGACCGGTGGACCACTCCGCTCGGGCCGAGAGATACCCCGTGGCCATCCGCAGAGAATGATCAACATAGTCGAGACGAGGGAAAATGTCGTTCGGTTTTTCATGACGCACCCTCCTACCAATAGTAATCCGGCACGATCACATTGTGAAGTTCATCATCATTCCGCAATACCGATGCTTATGAACGTTGGACATCCCAGACTCAACATATTTATGAGCCGTTTGCTCGATCATACCACGACTCACCGGGCCCTGAGCGGCCTGGAATAATTCATCACGACTGATGAGCGGGGCCGGACCATTGTGGACCATGGCGTAGATCTCACGCATCAATGGCCACAGTGAAACACCAGATCAGAAACCACTTTTCCATATGCCTCTTTTTGACGAAGACATGTGCCTCGGGAACACTCTGAAGTTCACAAGATCCCATATCCGTTGGGAGAGACGTGGATGGGTGGCTTTCTTCGGCCTGACTTCATAAACGCGAGTTGCAGTGGGAGCAGTGCTCTTGATACTGTCCGGGCTTGTTGGAGGGCGGTCCATCTGATCCCCGAACCGGCATGTTGCCGTTCCCCTCTTGCACTGCCCCACCCACCCGAAGTCCGTTTCCATCCACACCGAAGCGGAGCCGAGACGGACCGAGAGAACGGCCACCATCTATTAATGAATGTATGATGTCTTGCAATCACGCATCGCCGACGGTATAACAACATCACGCGTGGATGGTACGCTATGCCTTACCTTCCACGCCGGTGCTATGATCTACCCAAAGGGAGGTGACCGATGAGACACAAGTTTGTGTTAATTGTGGGAATATTGCTTCCAGGGCTTACAGGCTGTGTCGGCCATCCACCGATAGCTCCTCAACCCGGTGATGTGCTCCATCTCGCGGTCCAGGTGGCCCGAGGGGAGGCGACCTTGGGCAACATCGAGCGGGCTTATCGGGATTTGGGCATAACTACTGCCGTTAGCCCAGATGTGATGGCGATCGCCCAAGCCCTTGATAGGGAGGGAAACAGCAATGGCTGCCTTGACGGTACAGGGCTGATCACCGGGCTCAAGGCCTACGCCACGGGACAGCCGATCAACGGTCAGACCGTCGATGGCCGGGTGCTCATCGGGCTGGCTCGGATATATGCCACGGGAGCGAGGATCTCCCCATCCACACTGGTTCAGTCAGGTCGAACCTACTACGTCGCACCCTGGGGCGACAACGCCAATCCCGGCACCCGCGACCAGCCTTGGGCCACCCCCGGCTACGGCTCCCGTCAACTGACCCCTGGTGACACCCTCGTCATCCTGGGTGGACGCTACGTCCTCAGTGAATACGATGCCGACATCATCACCCCACCCTCTGGCACGGCCGATGCCTGGATTACCATCAAGGGCGAGGAGGGCAACCGTCCCGTCCTGGCCGGGCGGAATAACCTCCTCACCGCTATAGACCTCTCGGGTGCCCAGTACGTCCGCATCGAGAACCTGGAGATCACCCATGATGCCACCGTCCGAGGCGAGGCCGCTTGGTTCCGAGACGGGCTGGAGATCCTGGGTGAGCCCGTCGCCCACATCGTCCTGAAGGACCTTTACATCCACCACGTAGACGAGTTCGGGATGAACATCCAGGATGTGGAGGATCTACAAATTCTTCATTGCCGCATCGAGTACGCTGGCTTCGGCGCGCTGGGCGGCCCGGCGGGGGAGCACGGCGGCTGGCGGAACGTGGTCATTCGAGGCTGCGTGCTTTCCTACAGCGGCCACTACTACCAGGGCGGCGACGGCTCTGACCGTCCCTACGACCGCCCCGACGGCTTTGGCATCGAACCTTCGCAGGGACCGGTTCTGATTGAAGATACGATCGTTGAGCACAACTACGGCGACGGCATTGACTCCAAGGCGGCCAACACCACCATCCGCCGGACCATCGTGGCCAACAATTCCTCCGATGGCGTGAAGCTCTGGGGCGACCACAGCCGGGTGGAAAACACCCTCATCTATGGCCGCGGGGATGGCAATCCCGAACCTTCGCCCTGGGCGGCCATCGTCATTGACCAGGTGGAGACGCCGGGTGCAAGCTTTGAGATCGTCAATGTGACGGTGGATGACCTCGTGGGACAAAACTACCTGATGTACGTCCAGTATGAGGGGCAGCCGGTGCGCCTGACCGTGCGCAACACTATCTTCAGTGGGCGGGGACCGAGGTGCCCCATTTACGTTGGCGGGGAGAGCACCCTGGTGGCTGACCACAACCTCTTTTATCTGCCCCAGAGCGAGACGGTGCTCATCCACGGCGACCGGGCCTACACGGCGGCGAGCATCGGCGACCTGGGGCCGGTGAACTTCTACGGCGACCCACTGTTCGTGCGCCCGGCCTGGGGCGAGGAGGGGAACTATCACCTGCAAGAGGGTAGCCCGGCCATCGACGCGGGCAGCCCGGAGGACGCGCCCGCAGACGACCTGGAGGGCCGTCCGCGTGACGACCGGCCCGACATCGGGGCTTATGAGTACTAAAAGAGCCATCATATCCCGATGGGATGAAGTGCCTCGGGGAAGCATAGAATAATGGGCTCTTCCCGAGCACGTACTCCCACCGGGACCCCTCATTCGCGTCATGTAGGCCACCATCAGCTTCAGCTCGGCCCCATAGCGGCAATGTATTCCCTGACTGCTCCTCGGCCCGTCGTCTGTCCCACGCCATGATACATCCGCCCATCCAGCGGTTCCAACAAGGCACCGTCGAGCGAAGCCACATCAGGCGCGTTCCGGATCAGAGCACGACCCAAGCCGGCCAGGACGACCAACCGTCAAGCTGCAACATCGCCTCCCCGCCGCGGGCATGGACGGCTTCCACGGCGGCCTTGAGTGACGGCGCGCGGTCTCGGCCATTGATCACCAGGAAGTTGTCCAGCGTGGGGTTCACCTGCCAGGTCCAGATCTTGAAGCGAACGAGTTTCGAGCCCACTTGGTCGAGAAGGCGTTCGAGGTCTTGCAGGAAGGACCAGGATGGGGTTCCGAGAACGTTGACTCCACCTGCTGGGTTGTGGAAAGGCTCCCCTGGAGAATCTGCCAGCACGGTGATGGTCACCGTGCTCTCGGGAGAGCCGATCTCGCTCCCCAATATGTTGATCGCGAGCACAACCGTCAGAACGAGCGAAACACTATACCATCTCACCTTCAGTTCCTCCCCGGGCTCGTCGGTGGCCGGGTAGCCGACGACCCCCCGGTGAAGAAGGGTGGGTCCTCTTCCACTTCGTGGCACTGAGCGTGGTAGACGATCGCCGGCATCTACTTGGCGTCTGAGGGAGGCATGAAGGGCTCGTGAAGTAGGAGTTGACCTCAGCCCCCCGGCGCGGGAGCCAACAGCAATATACGTCTCCACATCGGGATCATTGAGCAAGTCCTTCCCGTCCAAGGCAACAAAGGATGCCACCAAAACTCCGAGCACGCAGGGACCTGCCCGGCAACGACGGCTCGATAGAATCCGGATCGAAGCCGAAGCACTCCTGGAGCGTTAGCACGATGTCCACTTGGGTGGCTCTGTGCCCTTCCGGGAGCGCCACCCGCGGATCGTTCGTCACCATCCAGATCTCTGGTGCGCGGCCGTGGCGCGTCTTCCCTTCGTCAAAGCCATGGTCCGTCGTGACGGAGATGAGTGTCCATTCGTAGATCCCTAACTCCTCGAGCTTCGAGACGATCTCCCAGGAGAGGAGGATGATGTTCCACTCTGGGATCGAACTCGGATCACATACTCCGCAACGGTCGGTGCACCGAGGGTGATCATCAACAGAATCAAACCCAGTCCTAAGAGCTTAAATGGCGTCGTGGTTTTCACCTCAAGGGTCACTCCTCTTGCAACATGAGGAGCGAGATGGCATTCACCGGCAATTCGAAGCTCACGCTCAACTGGCCATGAGGAGCCTCGACATACCGCGGCGGCTCGAGGAGTTCCAGTTGCGCATGGGCTTGAATCGTGGCCATCTGCTCAGGAGTGGGATTGAGCGGTCGCCCCAATCGCTCCCAGGCCCGATAGGCATTGCTGTGCTCCTTATCGATGCGATAGTGCCTGAGCATGAGCGCCTCGGCGTCCAGACCGGAGATCTCGACCTGGATGAGAGCAGCGCGGCCCTCCCCTTCTTCGTCCGCCTCGTCGAAATGGTAAACCAACACTTGGGTTCTTGTGAGATCATGCCGAGTAGCAAAGCCCCTTACGGCACTCTCTAGATCGGGTCCAAACACCTGGACCCGCTCGGAGCCCAGCTTGGCCAAGAGCTCATAGGCGAGGAAAATCGGGAGTTTGACCAGCGCACCTCCCAAGCTAAATGTGAGCGCTCGCCAGCCACCTCTCCCTATGCCACCCGTGGGTTGGCCCCATCTCAGGAACTTGTCGACTCGGGTACTGGGATCATGAAATACGAGATCAAGAGAGCGACAAAGAAAACAGGCCTCGTACTCGCTATAGATACTCTCGGTGCGCCTCCGCAACCGTTGACCCCACTCATTCTGCTGCAACTCCACGCCGATAAGCTCCGGGAACTCGCGCACGATCTGCTTCATCCGCTGATTCTTCTGGCGGATGGACTCCGTCGTCCCATAGCCATGCCAGGAGATGAAGTCGATCGGGGTACCGCGCCCCCCGGTGGCGTAATTCCTCCCACGGACGCAGTGATCGAGGAAGGCCCTGAAATATTGCTCGTTCCCTGCGATGGCCGGACCTCCCACCTTGATTTGGGGATCGGCGGCTTTGGCTCCCGCTACGAAGTAATCGTACATCTTACAGAAACGCTCCACCTTCTCGGGCGTGACGGGCTCCCCTCGCTCCACGCCGTCGATGAAGTACCTCTTGAGATCCGGCTCATTCCACACCTCGAAGTACCAGGTGCGCACTTCCTGTGCGCCGTAACGGTCGAGACAATGGCGGACCGTTTCATAGACGAGATCGCGCCATTTGTTATAGTCTTTGGGCGTGTTGATCGCCCCGTAGCTGTAATTTCTCACAATGGGGCCCTCGGCCAAGGCATCGGGCATAAAGTCCGTCTCCAGAATGGGCTTCAAGCCCGCCCTCGTCCAGGTGTCGAGCACGTGATCGAGGTACTGCCAGTTATATCTCGGATTGCCCTCGGCGTCTTCGGAGTAGACTCGGCAACCATAAGGCCAGGGATCACCGGGGCGACCGTCGCTGAAGGCATTATGGCAACGAATGTAGCGAAAGGCGTCGCTCTCCTGCGCCAGCTCCCAGAAAGGCCGATTCTCCGGACGAACAGTGACGGCATAGATGGGGTCGTAACCGATGTTGGCCCAGATCGCCGGATCACAGGGACCGAGGGTTTGCGTGAGATCGACGTGAAAGCTCACTACCCTCTGAGAAGAGGTCCATTTCGGAAGGGCCGGGACGAGAAGCAGTCCCGAAAACCCGGTCAAAAACGCTCGCCTCGAGAATTCTTTCATCACTCCTGTCCTCCTTTCACGCAGATGATGAATATCTTGGCCACCCGTAAAGTCTCTGCAAGAATTTGTGCCTTGCACGGTCAGACCACCGCCCGCTCATGGCGAGAGACCGAGGAGTTCCATGATGGCCTGAGCAATCTTCCAGCGGTAGCGGGTGTAATCTTCCGCTTCGAAGTACGCAATGATCCCCCGTGCCTCCGGGCCGTAGCGATTCAAGTCGGCCCGCAGCTCGGCCAGAAGAGCCTCCGCATGGGCCACCGCATCGGTCTTCGCGAGGTCACCTCGAACGACGGCTAACGCCTGTTCCAGAGTAGAGAGATATCGCAGATCGTCGAGTCCCTCCCGGACGCCCCCCCGGCGCAGCGTCGGAAGCGTGGGGGCGTATTGGCGTTCTGGGTCGGGATAAGCATATGCCAGGTCGCCGGGGGGATCGAAAGGTCGGCCCTTGCGACCGGGCAAGAACAGGAGGCACTCCCGGCCGCTGCAATGGCGGCAGAAGAGGCCACGAGTAGCATAGCTGGCATGGGGGAAGTTGCTCTTGGCGAAAGCTTCCGCCTCCAGCCAGACCCAGGATGTCGAGTTTGCGTTGCTCTTCCCGGATGCTCCCCGAAGCTCCAGTACGATGGTGGACAAGAGTAGACACAAGCCCAGAATCACCATGAGTCGTATCACGGCTTCATCTCCTCCTCGCTCGACCCGCAGACCCGCAGTTGAGAGGATGCCTTGGGCGGTGACCTGTACAATGGATTTGGAAAGACTCGGGCGGCTCACCGTTCTCACTCACCGGATTCTTCTACAGGTACACACGTCTAGGGCGTCGGTCTATTGCATGCTCACGGGCAGACGCTTGGTTGCGAAAGGGGCATGGAACGGGGGCCCAGTCATCAATTCGAATAACCCTTCCTCCCGGAATCCCGCCCCATCGTTCTCGGGCGCATGTACCGACCTGGGGAGTGAGTCGAGTATGATGTTTAACAACTCTTGCGCGACCAGCACCGTTGGCGCAGGCGATTGATGGATGAGCACCGCGATCGATGCTCGGAGCGCGGGATCGTAAATGATAATCGCACTGTATCCACGTGTCCGACCCGCATGCTCCCAAACTGCCTCCCGGCGAGGATCTCTTGGTGAATGCCCAGGCCGTTAGTGCACGGCATCTCTTCATTGCCTTCACTGGAAGCGCCTCCCACACTCGACTATGGTGATTCGGCTCTTTGAGCAAAAGTCACCACAGTGCGGGAAGATGACCGATCCCTCGGGTTGACCTACGTAAGCTGCCGCCGCACGGCCCGGTGATGCGGACTTCCTTCATCACGCACCATCAGATCACAAGTCGCCACGCAGGAACGTTCCTCCTCGTCGCAAGCGCGGGCCCATGAGCGATTCTCGTCAAAATCGGAACACAGTCGATGCGGGAAATCGATGCTCGAATGGAGATCTCGGTCATCTTCACGTCCCCGCGCATCCTCAAATTTAAGACGAAAACGCTCGACGAGGAGTCTGAAAAGTATCTCCTCGGGACGGAACGGGGCCGATGGAGTGGAAGCACCACGTTGCCGCCTCGCCCATCGGTCTCTCAATCATCCCGAATTGAAGATTCACGTATTGTCATTAATGGCCGACCCAGATTCAGGAGGGGCCAGTGCCTCATCACCCGATATTCGATCACAACCACTATGAGCATCATCCCACACCGCCCATCAGTGCTCAGCTTTCCACTCCTCAGCAAACTCGATGAGGATGATTTTCAATGCTACTTCTGCGCGCCGTTCGGTTCCGAAATCGACGCCCAATGTTCCTACCAGAAATCTCCCATCGGGACTGATATCCAAGGCCGCCACGATGACGCGCCTGCCCAGATACTCGGGAGCCTCGGGATCATTGAAATAGGTCAGCCGCTCCTTATGCATCCCATCAGCTGTCATGAGCCAGTATTCGCGTTCCAGTGGTTGAGCCGGCCAATTGGGATCGTCGAAATCGAGTTCATAGCGAGAGGTCGCATTGCTCATGTAAACGATCGTGTCACCATCGGGCGAGATGGCGGCGTCCTCCTCCCACACGGTCGGTGAGTTCTGTAAATTAGTCAATCGACCGGTCGGTAGATCGAGAATGTACTGGTCCATCCCATATTCGTGCTGACCATCCAGATTTCCGGCCAGAAGCAACTGCCGACCATTGGGGAAAAATCCCATGCTGGTGACGTAATTGCCGCCCACATCTTCGGCGCGGAGAATGACGCGCTCGTTCACCAGTCGCGGACCACTCTCGTCGACGACGAAATCGGCTCTCTTGATCTGCCATCGTCCCCAGTTATGGTGTCCTCCCTCGCCATATCGCTCGGTCCAGATGAGGACCGCGCCATCCGGCGAAAAGTGGGGATTCACCACTCCGAAGGTGGGGGTCGGATCATCGAAGCCTCGCTTAATCGGGATATTGGTCAATGGCCAGAACTGATCTCCTTCCGGCGTCGTCGCCCAGAGATTGGCGTAGAGCCCCAAGCCGGGATCACCGAGCCATTTCATCCACAGGCCGAAATGCTCCTCTGTTTCGGAAACGAAAACAATATATCGCCCTGAGGGATGGAAGACGGCATTTCCGTTGTGCCTCTGAGGAACGCCCGGTCGGCCCTCGGTGAGTGACCGGCGAATCGTTCCCTTCACATCCATCAGATAAACGTCGGCGAACCCATCGTCATTCTTCCGATCAAACACGATGAGGTCGCCCGACGGCGAGAAGCGCGGACGAGCCCCCTGTTGCTGAACGAGGCGAATGCTCTTGAGGCGAGGACTCTTCCCCCTCACCGCCATCCGTCCTCCCCTGAACGCGATCGTTCGCGAGCCCGCCGCCTCGGCGATCAACGCGCCATACCGAAGACC
This sequence comes from Acidobacteriota bacterium, assembly GCA_003696865.1. GTDB lineage: Bacteria > Acidobacteriota > Blastocatellia > HR10 > J050 > J050. Next base: position 27,762 of record RFHM01000183.1, read on the forward strand.
CGTCTGAGAGAAACGGCCGGCGAGGAGGTTCCGGACTGCTGCCTGATCCGAGAGCTGACGGAGCCGAGCGTAGGGGAGCCAGCGCGTGCGCTGATCGTAATCCAGGTAAGCGAAGAAGTACTTGCTCCAGAATGCCGATACGAATTCGATGCCCTGAGCCCGAACCAGCTTGACGATGACCTCCAGAAACTTCTGGTCCAGAGGTTCCCAGAAGGAGAAAACATCCCGGCGAAAAGCTTCACTCCAGGTCTCCCTGCCCAGTTCCGCTTCGCCGACTTTATAGAGCCATGCCTCGCCCACGATGACTCTCTTGTCATGCGAGCGGGCGAGTTCGGCCAGATCGACTGCCCGCCGCAGAAGGCCACGCACGACGGGGTAGATATGCAGATCGACATAATCGAGGGCGGGCAGGCGGACCAGCTCTTGCACGAAACGAGGGTCATCCCAGTTCCCCGCTCCGGCCCCAACGCTCGTCTCTCCTCGCTGGAGTCCTTCCAGGATGAATGAGATCAGTTGGGCATATTTTTGAGGATCGCGCAATTCCACCAGGCCCGTATTCTTGGCTTCGGTGGAGGGCTCATTGCCAATGGTGAGGTAGTCGGGTCGGATCTCACGAGCGATGATCTCGGCTACCCGACGCCGCCCTCGCTTGAACTCCTCGAAGGTCAAACCGGTATAGTCAACCGATACGGAGGTGAAGTTCGGATCTCGGAACATCGCTCCCGTTCCTACCAGGAGGACCATTCGCCGCTTCCGGATTTCGGCAGCCAGCCGCTTGTAAAATTCGAGATATTCTTGAGCGCGAGGGAACTCTGGCGCCAGCAGTGGATAGCCGATGAAGACTTTCACCCCTTTGATGCCCAGAGAGGCCAGCGCATCCAGATAGATGGTGGCGCCCAGCAGAGCGTCTGGCGCCAGCAATTGCTCTCCTCGATGAGCGTTGGCGGCGAGCAACTCGGCGGCGAAGGTGATTCTCTGTGGCTCGCCGGGAACCTCAATTCCTCGCTCGAACTCCTCCAACCTGTTCTGGAGCTCGTCGAACAAGGCGCGATATTCGGGCGGGACGTCACTCCCGGTTGAGATGAGAGCCGACCTCATCCATCCGGCCAACCCCAGGAATCCAATGAGGAGAATGACTGCCCATCTCACCGCTCTCACGCTCCTCCTCTCTTCAGTTGTCCGCTCTCTCATCGACTGCCCCTGAAACCGCTCTCACATCGAGTCGCCTCTCAGTCCGGATCGGGGCCCCTCACCTCCCGTCTCACAGACCCGGCGGAATTCCTCGAACGCCGAGCGATGGAACGAGGCGACTCAACGAAAACGCACTTCTTTTACCGATCGCTCCAGTCGCCGGTGAAGACTCCAGACTCCGGCGCCCGCCGATCGCTGTGGAGTCCCAATGAACACCGTTTCCATCTCGCCCATGCGCCGTCTCAGACGGAGCCCGCAACTCCAGGAAAGTGACCGAGTGAGGTGGAAGGGCGAGGCGAGTCAGGGGTACCTGCAGCGGCTCCTCGCTCAATACGACGTTCGTGGGATCGCGGTCATTATCGGCCGCGGGATCTTCGGCCCACAGTCTCCACAGGCGCGCAAAAGCGGGCGTGAATCCGTCGATTTGGAGCGTAGCCGTCAACGGTCTCTGCTCGGCGTTGTTGATCACGGCGAGGTGCAAGGTGCCGCCGTCGGGAGAGAGCGCCGCCGCCGCAACGACGTAAGGAACCTCTCGGTCATAGGCCGTGGCCGAGGGAGAATCCACTGCCACCGGGAGCACGTGACTGCCCGGCCAAGCGGAAAATCCCTGAAAGACATACCCCATGGGTGCGATGCTATAATTGGTCTGGCTGCGGATCAAGGCCAGGTTGCCTCCACCGAGCGCGAACTGATTGGCGTAGGCCACCGGTGCACGCTGACCTGCATTGAGCAGGCGGATGAACCATTCAGCGGCGATGACCGCTCCTTCCAGAGTTCGATTGATGTGCCAGTAGTCCTCGTTCAGGAAAATATTCCACTCCGTGACGGCAATGGAGGGTCTCTCGGACACGGCCAGGCTCTCCAGATAGTGATCAATCCTCCCGTACACCTCGGCGAGATGATCGGCGCGCTCCAGGGCGATCTGGCGCCGGGCAGCGTAAGAACCATACGCCCGGACGGGGATCGAAATGTCGTATTGATGACGGACATAGAAGTCCATTTGCTGAAAGATCTCGCGCATGTGGTCCGGATCGGCGATGGGAACGCCATCGCGGAAAGGAAGCACCGCCGCGCCGATGGAGATGGGTATCGACGAGGGAGCGGCGCGCATGGCGCGAGCGAAATCCAGGAAGCCATCGTGGCCATAGGTCGTGTACTCTACCAGGAAGAAGCTCCCCGCCGGCGGCATCGCACCATGCACGCCATCGCCGAACTGGAGCACTCCGGCCTCAGCGTCCAGGACGAAGACGCGGGCATTCGAAGGCTGGGCAGTGAGATCCTCGACCTCATGCCACTCCTGGAAGATGCGATCCTCCGCCTGCTGTCGAGTCGCCGCCCAGAAGACCCGCACTTCACGCACCGGTGGGAATCGCAGGGTGTAAGTCTGATGTGGCCCACCCTTGGCTTTGAAGACGTCTCCTTTCGCGCCCGCGGGATCGTATGCCTGGCTCGATGTGTTGTCGTAAAAGCCGCGACGCTCCTCCTCGCCACCGAAAAAGTATTTCTCGGGATTCTCGGCGGTCCAGGAGTAGTACCACATGTGCGGTTGGTTCTCCTCGTTGCCGATCTCGAAGTAGCGTACATTGATCGGCTCGGGAAAACCGAGAGCAGCGCGCCGAGCGCCCCACGGTGAGTCGATAGGGCCATTCAAGAACTCCACCAGATCGGCGGCATCCTGGGCCGTCATCGTACCGAAGTTGACCGTGATGCTCAACTCGGCGCCGGTATCGCGCACAAATTGGAGGATGCCGGCAATGTCGACCCCATCGGGCTGGGGCACGCGCCGACCGGGTTTGATCATCTCGTTGCGTTTCCAGTCGTAGGCCGAGGCGTTATTCCCGCCGGGCCAACGGATCACGCGCACGCCGATGTGCCGTGTGGCCTGTACGAAGCCGGTGTGTTCGACTGTTTGGATAGCCGGAGCCAGGTTCGTCAAATTGCTCCCCCACAGGCGCCCGTCGATGACAGGACCGAGTTGGGTCGCATCGACGCTGATGGTGATCTCGGAACTCGGGAGAGCCGGATTATACACAAAGCCAGCGCCACGCCCGTTGAAGGTGAGAGTGAACAAAAGCAGACCGAGAATGGAAAGTTGCAGGAATCGCGTCATGAGTTTACCTCACAGGTACGGCATCATGGGATGTACCATGGCCTCATCGGATATCGAACGAGCCCCAGAGGGGGCTCGTCCGGGATTCGCCAGGCCGTCCAGACCGGGCCAGATGAGAATGAACACCACAAACACCGCTTGTCGCCCTCGTAGACGAAACACCAGATCATGCCTCGCCGTATCACACTCTTCCCCTGGAGCGAGGAATCCTCTGCCCCAGATCATCCACATACTCATCATGAGTTGAGACTACGCGCCGACCCTATTGGTCGGAAAATCTTCCCCCTCGTGCCACCTACCGGGTGGTTCCCCCGGGCGTTTTTACCACGAAAGCCTGCCCGAAGCAACTCCGCCTTTCAAGCACCAAGGTTGAGACGATTACGAGGGGCGAGCAGCTTGGCAACCTGCCTCGTCTGAGCTACACTTAGGTCTTGAATGGCAAAACAGAGATGACGTCAAATACGCCGACTTCAGAAGCGACGGTCAATGCGGAACAACTCCGTACGTTGATCAAGGCCTTCCGGTTGGTGAGCGTCTCGCTCGATCTGAGAGAGACGCTTCGCGGCATTCTCCGAGCAGTGAAAAAGCTCATCACTTACGATGCCGCCGGGATCTACGTCTTCGATCCCCTCACCAAATCATTGCGTGGGTACGAGGTCATCGGTTACGAGACGGATATCACCCAAACGGAACCCTTCTATGCGGGCAAAGGGATCATCGGTCGCGTTCTGGAAACGGGCAAAGGGGTCGTCGTCCAGGACGTGACCACCGATCCGTATTACATTCGCGCGCGAGAAGAAACACAATCCGAATTGGCCGCGCCCATCGTGGGGAGCGGTGATCGCATCATCGGCGTCATCAACCTGGAATCCGACCTGCCTCGTGCTTATACAGAGACCGACTTGCAATTGCTCAAGATGTTCGCCAGCATGGTGGCCGTGGCCATCGAAAAGGCCCACCTGCACAAGCAGTTGGTGGAGACGCGACGACTCGAATATGAGCTTCAGGTGGCCAGTCAGGTGATGGAGAAACTCATGCCCGATCACCCTCCCCAGATCGATAATTTCAGCATCTGCGGTCGATCGGTAGCCTCAGAGGCGGTGGGCGGCGATTACTTCGACTTCATCGACGTCGGCGATGGTCGATGGGGGATCGTCATCGCCGATGTGGCCGGAAAGGGTATTCCGGCGGCCCTCATCATGGCGAGTTTCCGCGCCTACTTGCACGCTCTGCTGGGGAATGATTTTTCCCTCCGAGGGGTCTTCGCCCGGTTGAATCGGCTGCTCTTGAAAGGGGAGGAAGGACGCCACTTCGTCACCGCTTTCTTCGCCGAACTTGATTCGGTGGAACGACGCGTCTTCTACGTCAACGCGGGACATAATCCCCCACTGTTCATCCGTCCCGACGAGCCGGCGCAACTTCTTTCCCGAGGAGGCATTCCCTTGGGCATCTTCGAATCGACGACCTATTCGGAAGATATTGTCTACTTTCGGCCCGGCGATACGCTCATCCTGTATACGGACGGAGTGACCGAAGCAACCAACGATCGCGGAGAATTGTTCGGATTGAAGCGGCTGGAGAACCTCGCTCGCCAGCACATGGGCGCCTCCGCCCAGGAACTCTGTCACCTCATGGTCGATGAGGTCAAGGCGTTCGCCGATCCGGAAAGACGCTCCGATGATTTCACCATCGTCGTGGTGCGCGCCCTTTGAGCCGCCAGGATAAACCACTTGACTCTCTTCACCCCGCATTGATTAAACGGTACAATTTATTGGTAGGCATATGAGCAAACAAAAGAAGAAGAGCTTATCCGTTGAAGAAACACCAGGACGACCGGAATCCGAATCCACGCCGGTCGAAGAAGGAAAAGTGACCGAAAAAGAAAAGAGAGTGCACAACATTCCTATCCGTTCGGCGACGACCGTCGAGGAATCGCCGCTCCCGGAGACGGATGTCCTCATCAAGGACATCGAGGATCAGCCTTCGGTGATGGAATTGCCGGTGCTCCCCCTGCGGAATACGGTCGTCTTTCCCGGCGTCATCGCCCCCTTAGTCGTGGGTCGACCGAAATCGGTGGCCGCTGTGGAAGCGGCGGTGACCACCGAAGAGAAGTTCCTGGTGACCTTGACGCAATTCGAACATACCAAAGACGAGGTCACCGGGGATGATCTCCACCACGTGGGCACGTTGGTGGTCATCACCAAGATGTTACGGACCTCGGAGGACACGATTCAGATCGCCGTCCAGGGCATGCGCCGGGTGAAGGTCATGGCCTTCTTGCCGCATGAGGAATACTTGAAGGCGCGCGTGGAGATCCTCGAACATCCCCGAGACGAAGGCATCGAAGTCGAAGCCCTCCATCGCAACATCCTGAGCCTGATACAGAAGAGTTTGAGCCTGCTCCCCAATGTGCCCGAGGGTGTGAGCACGTTGTTCACCAGCGAGGAAGATCCGGTGGTGCTCTCCTACCGTCTGGCCACATTGCTCAACCTGGATGTGGAGAAGCAACAGGCGCTGCTGGAAGCGGATACGCGCCGGGATATTCTGCGCGTGATGAACGCATACCTGACGCGCGAGGTGGAGATTCTCGAGGTCCGTCGCAAGATCGCTGGGGAAGCCCAGGCCGAGATGGATAAGGCCCAACGAGAATATATCCTGCGGCAGCAACTGAAGGCCATCCAGAAGGAACTCGGCGAGGAGGAGCCAGAACTCGCCGAGGTGAACATGCTGAGAGAGCGCCTGGAGGCCGTTCAACTGCCGGACGAAGTGCGCCGGGAGGCCGAGCGGGAGTTGCGACGCATGGAGCGGCTGCCCTCGGCGGCGCCCGATTATCACGTCATCCGCACCTATCTGGAATGGATCCTGGAACTGCCCTGGTGCGTGAGCACGGAAGACAATCTCGATCTGAACCACGCCGAGCAGGTGCTCGATGAAGACCACTACGACCTGGAGGAAGTCAAAGACCGTATTCTGGAATTCCTGGCCGTGCTGAAATTGAAGCCCGACGCCAAAAGTCCTATCCTCTGCTTCGCCGGTCCGCCGGGCGTGGGCAAGACGAGCTTGGGACG
>RFHM01000025.1 GCA_003696865.1 Acidobacteriota bacterium
CCAACGGATTCCAGCGCTCGCCCATCTGGTCCAGGTGGTAGAGCGCACCCTCGGTGAGCGCGAGGACGGCACGGTCACCAGCGAGCGCTTCCAATGCCAGAACCCTCGGTGAAGCTATCGCCCGGCGCTGATTCCCTCTCCCGCTCCTCCTCCCTCCACCCAAGGGCATCCACCGCCAGCGACGGCCACCATCCGTCGACCGATACAATCCTCGATTCGTTCCCACATACATCACCTCCGGGGATTTCTCCAGTTGACAGAAGGAGAGCACGTCGACGCCGTCGAGCCCCTCACCCCATTCCCGCCAATGACGCCCCCCATCGATGCTCACATAGAGTCCACTTTTCAATCCGGAGTTGAGGATGCCCGCATAGATTCTCTCCGGTCGCCGACGGTCCGAGTGGAGGCAAGCGATCGTCCGAGCAGAGAATCCCTCATTGGATGCCGTAAATGTCTCTCCCCCATCAGAACTCGCTAAGATACCTTGGTCGGTGGCCAACATAACGACATTCGGGCGCTGAGGGTGAACGGCAATATCGTTCACTATCAACCGACGATCGGTCACCAGGTACCAACGACGGCCACCATCGATCGTCTTCCACAACCCCCGAGTCGTCCCGGCAAAAAGAATCTTCCTTTCGATGGGATGACGGAAAACCACCTGCACTCGTTGGCTGGCCCTGGGAATGCCCGTTATTTTGACCCATGTGTTCCCCCCAGTGCGAGACCGATAGATCCCGCTGCACGTCGCCGCGTAGATCGTTCCTCCGGCGGGAGAAGCGTCCACAAGGATGTGGAAGATGTCCGAGTCGTTGACCATCCCTCGGCGATTCCCCCCGATGAGCGTCCACGTCTCCCCTCCGTCCGTCGTCTTCCATGGCAAATGCCAGGTTCCCACGTACATGGTGAGAGGATTCATGGGATCAAGAGCAATCGACTCTACATTCTTAATCTCGGGCCCGACCCGCGGAGCGAGGCGTCGCCATGTCTGCCCCCCATCTCGCGATTCGTAGACCCCATCGAGCGTCCCCGCCACCAATCGCTCTGGCCTGAACGGGGACTGAACGAGCGCTCGAACAGCGCGACGACGGAGAAGGGGTCTCCAATGTCGTCCAAAGTCTTCCGAGACAAACACACCACCCCGTCGGTATCCATCCCACCCAGCGACGTAGAGTCGCGAAGAAGCCCGTTGATCGACGAACAAACTCTCGATGGTGAGCCCCCATATCCCCAATCCTGGGCGGCACATCTCCCAGGAATGGCCGGCATCGGTCGATCGATATATATATCCGTTGGCCGTTCCCACAAAGAAGATATCGGAGTCTCGCGGATCAACGGCCAATCGGCGAGCATACCCGCCGAATGGGCCCGAGTGCTGCCAACGAAATTGGCGGGCCAGAGGTCGCGACGGCTCGCCGTCGGGCCTCTCCGAGCCGACTGCCCAAGATACGACCGTGGCGATGAGAACGAGCACACAAAACGAGAAGCATACAGCCGATCGCCATCCCGTCTCCCAGCGGGAACTCCTCCCTTCCAACGACCGGTTGGTTTCAAGCACGCCCACCGGCCTTTTCTTCTCCCTGGTTTCGCGTTCCATCGCTCTCGCGCCCATCACCTGTCCCATACTGCTGCAAGAGCTCGATCGTGAAAATCGTCCCTCATCAGAGAAGTGATTCTAGCCCTAAAACTCCTACTGGGAAAGGCCAGTGTACGACTCAGCGGGTCTGTTGCCTCCACGGCTCATCTGCGACGTGCTGCTTCATAGTCGCCTGTTGCCACACATGAGGGAGAGTGATATACTGGCCTAAGGCGGGCTACGGGAGTGTCATGAGGACGGTTCGATCAGAAGAGGGAGCCAAAGCGATAAGCAGATCCCCCGTGCTGGTCGTAGGTCTGGCGGTGCTCCTTTTGTCCTCTGAGCGATTCTCCCTCCATGATGTGGCGGGCACGCCCCATTTCAGTGGCCATCACTCGGGAGTCCAATCGGGAACCGAGTCGACAGAGGTCGTCAAATTGCGAGCCGATCTCGTCACTGTCGTCGTCACCGTTTCGGATGCCACGGGGAATTTGATGCAGAACCTCAACGTCGAAGACTTCGAAATCCTGGAAGATGGCATCCCCCAGGTCATCACGACGTTCAGTCGCAACTCGGAAACTCCCTTGAGTTTGGTGATGATCCTCGATGCCAGCTTGAGTGTGAAAAATCGCCTCCGGTTCGAAAAAGAGGCGTTCGCCGCATTTCTACGAGCCATCATTCGTCCCATCGACAGGGTGGCCATCTTCTCGGTGAGCACCGATGTGGCACTGCAACAAGGCTTCACTGGCGATATCGATAAACTCCTTTTCGCCATCAGCCATGTCAGCGCCCAAGGGGCCACGGCACTCTACGACGCCATTGCTACGGCGGCTGAGCTGTTGAAAACGAGACCCGGTCGCCGAGTCATCATTATCCTCTCGGACGGGCGAGATACCATTAGTCGCCTCACCTTAACCGAGGCCCTGAGACGAGTCCAAGAAGCCGATGCCGTCATCTATGCGATCAACACATCGCTGACGTCGATGCCATCCAACCAGCAGGCATGGCCCGGTCAACAAACGCTCGATGTGTTGTGCCGGCAAACTGGTGGGGAGGCCTTCTTCCCTCGTGACCTGACCGAACTCAACCCCATCTTCGATCGGTTGGCCAACGAGCTGCGGATGCAATACGTGTTGGGATTCATCTCTTCCAATGAGCGGAGAGATGGTTCCTACCGCCGATTGACTGTAAGGATCAAGAAACCCGGAGTGACGGCGCGGGCCCGAGCGGGATACTATGCGCCCAAGCAGTGACGGTAAACGTGGGAGGTTCACATGCAACAGTACATCGACATGTTCCTCGATCATCTGAAGTATGAGCGAAATCTCTCCGAGCATACCCTTCGAAACTACCGGATTGACCTGGCGCAGTTCTACGACTATCTGGCACCTGTTGACCGTTGGGGGAAACGCCCCCCCGTTCATATCCGCCAAATCGACAATATCACCATCCGAGAATTCCTGGCCAGTCTCTATGAGAAGAAAAAGAAGAAGACATCCATCGCTAGAAAGCTGGCCACGCTTCGGAGCTTCTTCAAGTTCTTGTGCCGAGAACAGATCCTCGACGTGAACCCAGCCCAACTGGTTTCCACTCCACGATTGGAAAAGAAACTACCGCACTACCTGAGCATCGAAGCCGTCATTCGGTTCATCGAGACGCCTGATACGGACACCCTGTTGGGAAAACGCGATCGGGCCATCCTGGAACTGCTTTATAGTACCGGCATGCGGGTCAGTGAACTAGTTGGCTTAAACCTCGATGATATCGACTTTAAGCACCGCACCATCCGAGTGCGCGGAAAAGGACGCAGAGAGCGCATCATTCCGTTCGGACGAAAGGCGGAAGAGGCCCTCAAACAGTACCTGGGGGTACGGGGCCAGCTACTGGCCGAAGCCCCCGAGGAAGAGCGAGACCCTTTGGCCGTTTTTCTGAATTATCAAGGAACGCGGCTTACCACGCGATCGGTCGGCCGTATGATCAGCAAGTATGCAAAGCAATGCGCCGACGTCGGTTCCACCGTGAGCCCGCACAGCCTTCGCCATTCATTCGCCACTCACCTGCTCAATGCCGGAGCAGACCTGCGGGCCATCCAAGAACTCCTCGGCCACGCGCGGCTCTCCACAACCCAACAGTACACCCACGTGTCTACAGAGCGCCTCATTGAGGTTTACGATAAGAGTCATCCTAAGGCCTAATGCCACAACGGACCCTGTGTGATGCGTGATCCGCAATCCGGCGAGTGGGCGAACGGGCCTACTTTTACTGTTATCAGACTCATGTCACATAATATCCAACTGAATTCCATGAGATCTCAACACGATGTCCCCACCCAACGTGGCCAAGAGAATCACGCTCAAATACGCATTCAGGGTAAAAAAGGCCTCGTTGACTCGGGACAGATCATCGGGTCTCACCAGCAGATGCTGCCTGATGAGGAGTCCGCCGGCCAATACCAACCCAATGAGTCCTATGCCGTAGAGCTGAGCGGTAACGACAACCATGAAGAGGCTGATGAACGTCACGCTATGAAGCCCACGAGCGATCCATAACGCACGAGCAATTCCCCACTTCCGCGGGAAAGAATGAAGGCCCGCTTGACGATCAAATTCAACATCCTGACAAGAATAGATGATGTCGAAGCCGGCCGTCCACGTCATCACGGCCAAACTCAACCACAAGGGGATCGCCCACGGACTGAAACTTCCTCGTACGGCAATCCACGCACCGGAGGGCGCCAACGCCAAACACCAACCGATGAACAAGTGGGTATAGCTCGTGACCCGCTTGGCATAGGAGTAAAGGAGGATGGACGCCAAAGCGATCGGCGAAAGGAGAAGCGTCATTCGGTTGAGCATGGCGGCGGCCAAGAAAAACACAGCCGATGAAATCACAATGAAGACCTTCACAAATCTCACCGAGACTAATCCCGCCGGAAGAGCTCGATTCTTCGTACGTGGATTCGCCCCGTCGTACTGTCGATCGACGAGTCGATTGAAGGCCATCGCTGCACTCCGCGCTCCCACCATGGCGACGAGAATCCAAAACAACACCCGCCCCGATGGCCATCCATGGGCGGCAAGCAAAGCCCCCAGAAGAGCGAACGGAAGGGCAAACAGTGTATGTTCGAACTTGATCATGTCCAGCGTCACTTTAGTGTGGCGAAGAATGCCGGTCACCATAGCTCCCTTCCTGAAAAAACAGCCTCTCCAACCAGCTTATAGTAGCTATGAGCACATGTGAGTGTCAATCAGTAGAACCTGGGGGGCTCGGTCTGCTAAAATGAGACTCTATGGATCGAAAGAGGCTAGAAAATCTTCTCCAGGCCTATAAACGAGGAGACGTCGATCTCCCACAAGTGATCGATCGGCTCCGATCCCTCCCCTTCGAGAACCTCCGCTTCGCTCGACCCGATCACCATCGCAGCTTAAGACAGGGTTTCCCCGAGGTCATCTTCGCCCAAGGAAAGACCATCGACCAGATTACCGCCATCGTAGAGAACGCGCTGGCCACGATGACCAATGTCTTAATCACCCGGGCCCGTCATGACATTTATGTGGCCGTTCGCCGCCTCGCTCCCGATGCCGTGTATCACGAGGCGGCCCGCGCCGTCACGATCATCCGACATCCCCTTCCCAAGAAGTCGGGCATCATCGCCGTGGTCACGGCTGGCACATCGGACATCCCGGTAGCTGAGGAAGCCATCGTGACGGCTGAAACCCTGGGAAACCCGACCCACCGGATCTACGACGTGGGAGTTGCCGGCGTCCACCGACTGTTGAGTGTGCGAGAAGAACTGGATCGAGCTCGCGTCATCATCTGCGTAGCCGGAATGGAAGGCGCACTCCCCAGTGTCGTTGGAGGACTGGTCGCCGCTCCTGTCATCGCCGTGCCCACCAGCGTTGGCTATGGAGCCAGTTTCGGAGGAGTGGCCGCCTTACTCTCAATGCTCAATAGCTGTGCCGCCAACGTCGTCGTGGTCAATATCGACAATGGATTCGGTGCTGGCGTGGTGGCCAGCCTCATCAACCAATGATCCTCCCCCCCCGCCTCTAGTGACGTCTCCACACCGACCTCGCCGCCCGATGGTACACCATCCGAATGCCCTCCCTCACCCGGATGAGCCCAAGACGGTATAATGACCATTTGGCCAAGACGTAATTCATGAACCTCGACCAACTCCCCAACTCGAAGCGAACGCGTCCCCGCCGATGAATGCGGATGACGCGCCCGAGAACCTCATCAACGGTGATTGGCCGGTCGAGGCCACGTCCCGCATCTCCCTTCGTCGTCACCCAGATCTGACCAGACGCCGACTGTCGCTTCACGCATCGATGAACGAGGAATTCCCCCTCCTTGGATCGAAACAGAACGATATCTCCGACATACAGCTGACCGGCCGGAACACGTTGAACTTCAATCACATCCCCATCCTCGAGTAATGGCGACATGCTCTCCCCCCGGACTCGAAAACGAAGCACTCGCCCGCTCTTCAGAATCTGCTCACTTAAGCTCCGAATGTCCCACTCCATGATGGGTCTGCCGCTCGTTTTTTTTTTTGGATATAACGCTACTCCCTATCATCCATCATCCCCCTCTCAGGCTAACCAGCGACCCATAGTCTGTCAATAAGGCATCTCACTGATTATATGAAGGCATATCTCCTGAGGCTCTCGCCAAGCTCCAAACTGCAATTCTCGTACTTTCTGTGCTAAAATAGAGTCCTGTGAAATGAAGGAGGAAGCATCAATGTCGCAGCAGTCATCGAAGATCGAAGAAGGAATCTGCTGAAGAACGGAGTTGCCGCCGGGAAACCTCCCGCGCGTCGAGGTCAGCGGCAAACCGGAATTAAGATGAAACATCATGGTCACGCCCAATACATCACGAGACGATAGTCCTGAGCGCCGCGCTTTCCACGAGTGTTTGCGTAAGAAGAAATTGAAACGCACCGCCCAGCGGGATCTCATCCTTGATGTTTTCTTGCGGATGAAGGGACATGTCAGTAGCGAAGAGCTTTATCGACGCGTTAAAGAGGTTGATCCATCCATTGGCTTCACAACCGTCTATCGAACGCTCAAGCTCCTCGTCGAGTGCGGACTCGCTCACCCCGTTCAGTTTGGCGATGGATACACCCGATATGAACAAGGATTTCACTACTCCCACCATGACCATCTCATCTGTATCCGGTGCGGCAAGTTGACGGAATTTTTCAGTCAACAATTGGAATCATTACAGGAACGAATTGTGAAAGAACACAAGTTCAAAATGCTCGATCACAGTCTACGAATATGGGGACTGTGCCATGAATGTCAGCTTCAAGAATCCCGGTGACGGAGTTCTATCAGCACAATATGCCCTATGTTTGCTTAAAGCATGAGCTCATAAATGGGCTTGTCGAGGAGACGTCGACCGCTCATCGGCGTACGAGAGGTTGGCATCGTCGTTCCCCGGCATGGAGAGAAGCCGATAGGCAATGACACGCGAAACCATTGTCATTCTGGACTTCGGATCCCAATATACACAGCTCATTGCGCGCCGAATTCGAGAACTGGGCGTTTTCTGCGAGATCGTTCCCTGCACTGCCGGATGTGAGCAAATCCGCCAGAAACGCCCCCTCGGCCTCATTCTCTCGGGTGGGCCGAGATCGGTTTACGAACGAGGGGCTCCCCGCTGCGAGACAGATATATTGCACCTCGGCGTACCCATTCTGGGAATCTGCTACGGGTTCCAGCTGCTCGCTGACATGCTCGGTGGTCGCGTTCGTCCTTCATCCCGAAGGGAGTATGGCCACGCCCATCTTCGTGTGATGAGCCATTGCCCGCTGTTTGAGGACCTGCCCGAAAGTTTCTCCGTCTGGATGAGTCATGGCGACGAAGTCTATGAACCACCACCCGGATTCCAAGTGGTCGCCCGTACTGAGAACGCCATCGGTGCCGCCTACCATCCGCAACGACAACTCTATGGCCTCCAGTTCCACCCAGAGGTTGCCCATACCCCTCAAGGGAAGGCGATTCTGAAAAACTTCGCCTATCGCATCTGCGGTGCTCGGGGGGATTGGACCCCAGACTCGTTCATCGAATCGGCAATCGAGCGCGTGCGCCAACAGGTGGGGACGGGACGAGCGATCTGCGGACTCTCTGGTGGGGTCGATTCGTCGGTCGCCGCCACTATCGTTCATCGGGCGATTGGCGACCGGCTGACTTGTATTTTCGTCGATAACGGCTTGCTGAGAAAGAACGAGTTTGAAGAGGTTTTGGACCTTTATCGACGGCGCATGCGACTGAACGTCATTGGCGTTCGGGCAGCAGATCGTTTCCTTTCCCCATTGGCGGGCGTTTCGGACCCCGAACGGAAGCGCAAAATCATCGGTGCCGTTTTCATCGACGTGTTTCAAGAACAAGCGGCCAAACTGGGACCCGTTGATTATCTCGTTCAAGGAACCCTCTATCCCGATGTCATCGAATCGGTCTCGATCAAAGGGCCCTCAGCAGTGATTAAGAGCCACCACAATGTTGGCGGCCTGCCGGAGAAGATGCACTTGAAACTCATCGAACCACTTCGAGAACTTTTCAAAGACGAAGTTCGCGCCGTCGGGCGCCGGCTCGGCCTTCCACCTGAAATCATCGAGCGCCATCCCTTCCCGGGACCCGGACTCGCCGTGCGTATTCTGGGCGAGGTGACCCGTCCCCGACTAGAGCTTCTTCGCCAGGCTGATGCCATTGTCATCCAAGAGATCAAGCGGGCACACCTCTATGAACAGGTGTGGCAAGCCTTCGCCGTCCTTCTGCCGATCCACACCGTTGGCGTCATGGGCGACGAGCGCACGTACGAGAATGTCGTCGCCATTCGCATCGTCACCAGCCAGGATGGCATGACCGCCGACTGGGTTCGACTCCCCTACGAGGTTCTGGCCCGTATATCATCTCGTATCGTCTCGGAAGTCCGTGGCATCAATCGCGTCGTGTACGACATCAGCTCAAAACCACCAAGCACGATCGAATGGGAGTAGCCGAAAACGGCGGGATTACCGTTATCGGACGCAGGGTCATACTCGCATCTCAGCGAGCATCGCCCGTCCCTTAGCCTCATCAGATGGCGACCGGAGGAAACAAAGCGACTAAATCCTCTATCCTCTCTCGACGCCGAATCAACCAGGCTCGTCCCTCATCGACCAGAACTTCGGCCGGCCGCGGACGCATGTTATATGGAAAACTCATGCTATATCCATAGGCGCCCGCATCACAAATCGCCAGGATATCCCCCTCTCGAGGTTCGATGATCTCCCGACCGTGCGTGAACAGATCGCCGCTCTCGCACAGATTCCCACATACGGCAACTCTTCGCACCGGGCCATCCTCTCGCGTGGCGTTGATGATCCGATGATATGAGCGATAGAGCGGATGTCGAATGAGATGATTGAACCCCGAATCGGTTCCCGCAAACACATGCTTGCTTGTGCGCTTCACCGTATTGACGCGCGTCAAGAGGCATCCCGCAGGTCCGACCAGGAATCGACCGGGCTCCAGCTCCAACCTCAACCGACGCCCATAGGATCGGCAGAACGACTCACAGAGACGCGTCATCCCCTCCCCCAATTCGGCGAGATCGAGCGGCCTATCTTCCGGAGCATAGGGAATGCCCAATCCCCCTCCCACGTTCAGGAAGAGGAGGTCTTCGAAGTCTCTGGCCACTTCCAAGAGGGGTTCGACCGCTCGGAGGAAAATCTGCGCATCGAGAATTCCCGAGCCGATATGTTGATGTAATCCCACTATCCGGAGATCAAACTGCCGAGCCAACTGGCGCGCGTCAGGGAGATCCTCAGCGGTGATGCCGAACTTACTATCCGGCCCTCCGGTAATGACGTGTTCGTGATGCCCGGCGCCCACATCCAGATTGAGTCGGAGGCATATATCTCGATGAGGAAAGCGCCGTCCGTATCGCCGCAACTGGGAGATGGAATCAAAGTTGATGAGAACCCCCTTTCGCTCAACGAAGGCCAATTCTTCGTCGGTCACGCTACTTCCGGTGAAAAGAAGGTGTTCGGCATGAAAACCGGCCATTTCGGCCAAGACAATCTCGCCAGGCGAGGTCACATCCAAATGCGCGCCGAGTTCCCGAAAAATACGCAGGATGGTCAAGTTCCCATTGGCTTTGCAGGCGTAACGCAATCGGAACGGTCGATAGGAAATAGCTTTTCGCAGCACCTCGAATTGACCCTCCATGACAGCTCGATCATAAACATACAAGGGACTCCCAAACTCCGAGATGAGATCGGAGACGGAACATCCCCCAACGTGTAAGACACCGCTTCGGAAATCCCACGAGTTCACGGATAATGAAGTCGGTTGATTCATAACGGCTTCACCTTCACAAGAGAGCCTTCCAGCGTGGCCGAACCAAGAGCGGCTCGCATACCACACGCCGGTCACTTCCCGAATAACAGCTTTCCGTCAACGGGCTTATTCATAAAGCCATGCAAAAATCCTCGAATCCGGGCGACAAAAAACCTCGGCCGTCCGCGTCCCAGTTCAGTGAAGAGAGCGACCACTACACTCGCCAGCACCCACAAGAGGAACTTCGGCCAAGTTCGCCACGTCCCGTGCCTTCTCATAAAGAGGACGCTGTTGCGCCGTAAGAGATACGTTTTGATGTGTAGCGCCTCGCGCGACCGGAGACTGAACTCACCATGATGCCAGACCTTGGCCCGAGGCACGAATACGATCCTGATACCTCGTTGCCGAGCGCGCTGACAGAAATCGACCTGCTCTTGATAAGCGAAATACGTGGGATCGAACAGGCCTATGTCCTGGAACACCTCTCGACGAACCATCATAGCGGCCCCACAAACACAATCAACGTCCTGAATGCCATCGTACTGTCCCCGATCCAACTCGTACTCGCCACGAGCTCGAGTGAGGACATGATTGTATCGAAGCTCCTCCCACACACAGTAGAGCCGAGACGGATCGTCGGCCCGATAAATTTTTGCTCCCACGATCCCCACATCTGGTTGGGTACGGAGAATGGACACCAATTCCGCCACCGCTCTTCGATCCACAGTCAAATCATTATTCATGATGAGGACCGCGCTCGCTCCCCCTCTCAAGGCGTGGTGAATCCCCCGATTGGCTCCTTCAGCGTACCCGAGATTTTCGCCATTCAACACCAGCTTAACGAATGGGAAAGCCCGCTCGATCTGCTGCGGGGAACCATCGGTAGACCCATTATCGACGACGATGAGCTGTAAGGCAGGATAGGTCGACGCAACCAGGCTTCTCACACACTCCCGCACCAGATCGCCTCCGTTCCAGTTGACGATCACGGCTGCTACGAGAGGAAGACCAGAAGGACTCACCATAGTTCCGTCGCTGGATTGGATACCTCCCTCAGAAAGTGTCACCTGGATTGACCCCCCGCCGCATCTCGAGTTCTCCCTCGGCCGCCTCGTTTTCGTCCCATCACCGCTGCGTCATGATCGTCTCGATCTCGGTGGTTGTCTTGGGCGCACTCTGGGAGAGCACCACATACCCACTCTCCGTCACCAACACATCATCTTCGATGCGCACGCCGAGGCCTTGATACTTTTGAAATGCCGGTGCGATCGCTGCGGCCAATTGGGGATCTCGCTGGCCAATCCTCTGGAACGTGTCTTGACGTATGTACAGCCCGGGCTCCACAGTGAGGACCATGCCCGGCTCAAACGGTGCGTTCCGGTCTCCCACATCGTGAACGTTCATCCCCAACCAGTGACTCGTCCCGTGAGGAAACCAGAAGCGATACTGCGAGGCCTCTTCGCTGGTGATGAGGCCCAGCCGACGAAGCCCCCGCTTCAATACGGCCACCGCGCGCTGGTGAACCTGAGGAATCGTCGACCCCGGTCGAACGAGCTTCAGGGCCTCCTTTTGGGCTTCTAATACGAGATTATAGAGGGCGGCCTGCTCGGGAGTGAATCGGCCGTTGACCGGATAGGTTCGCGTGACATCGGCGGCATAGTAGTGATATTCAGCTCCAATATCGACGAGCAACAATTCCCCTGAGTGCGTCCGTCGCGTACTGCGATCGTAATGGAGCGTAGTGGCGTTGGGTCCCGAGGCGATGATGGAAGGAAAGGCCGGCCAGGCAGCTCCGAGCCTCTTGAACGTATATTCGACGACCGCTTCGATCTCATACTCATACATCCCCGGCCGCAAGGCCTTCATCGCCTCTCGGTGGGCCCGACAGGTGATTTCGATCGCTCGACGAATTTGCGCCAATTCATACGGGGACTTGACCAATCGCATTCGATGCAGGTAGGGCGTCACATCTCGAACGTCGATACCCAGGAAGCGGCGTCGGATTTTTTCGGCAAACCGCCAGACGCGATTGGGAGGACGCCGCAACCCGGGTCGATTCTCCAGATCGAGGTACACCGCGGCTCGGCCTCGACCGAGGGCATCAAAGAACCCGGCATACTCGACCGTCGGCCCGTAGGTGCGCGGGCCAAAATTTCGACCGTTCAACACCGATTCGATGAACGTATCAAATAGGTCGGCATCGTAGATGGTCTCAATGCCACTTATCGACCTGGCCTCATCCTGACGCAGCATCCGTCCCGCCCACAACTCCCGAGTGGGATCTCGACGCCGGAGAAAGAGCATTTCCTTTTGGGTTCGATTCCCGGGCATGAGCACGAGAATCGTCCCCGGTTGATCGATCCCCGTGAGGTAGTAGAGATTGCTATCCTGTCGATACTCGTAGTCAATGTCTCTTTCAAATGTCTTGGGCTCGGCGCTGAACAGAATCAACAACGCCTCGCTACCGAGCTGGTCCATCAACTCTTGCCGCCGGCGCTTGACCTCCTGGGTGAGCTGCGGGTCAACGCGGATCTCCTCCCTGAGAGAGGCAATGACGCTCACCCCACCGATGATGATTCCGAACAAAAAGCCGCCAATGAGTAATCCGCTCACTCTCGGACGCTTCATAGTGTCCCTCCGCGTCGCGCCAGTTCACTCCGACGCATCTCGCGCGCCACATCCTCGACTCGGGTCATAACGCGAAGAAAATTCTCCCCCAGGATCTTTTTGACATCGGCGTCACGATATCCGCGTCGGAGCAATTCATAGGTGATTCTGGGTAAATCAGAGCAATCCTTCAATCCTTCAGGCAGCGCCTCGCGACCATCAAAGCCAGAAGCTAATCCCACGTGATCAATTCCGGCCACTTTGACCATATGGTCGATATGGTCGATGAGCTTAGCCAGCGGAGTCTTGGGCAACTCGAACGCTGCAAAAAGGATCTCTCGCGCCCGCTCGAACCCCTCCGGATCTCCCGCATATCGTGTTCGTAATTCAGCGAGCGCGGGTTGGAAGATCCGATCTCGCATCCGAATGGCGTCAACCCGATTCTGATCGATATAAGAAGCATCGAAATTCACCATCACGATCCCCCCGTTGGAAGCGATCGCTCGCAACATATCATCGCTCAAGTTTTGAGGAATATGGGTCAACGCCCGCGCCGCCGTGTGGGAGGCCACAACCGGCGCTTTCGTTGTAGCGAGGACCTCAAAAAAAACTTTGTCTGGGAGTTCGGAGACATCGACCAACATACCCAATCGATTCATTTCCAAAACGACCTGCCGTTCGAACTCGCTCAATCCCTCACCATCGTCGACGGGCCCGTCGTCGGATAGGGCGGCGTCACCGCGGAGAGGAAGCGCCATATATCGAATTCCCAACCGATAAAATGTCCGCAATACGCCCAAACTTCCCTGGATGACCTTTCCATCTTCGAGTCCCAATAAGACGGCAATCTTATCTTGCCTCGCCACGCGACGAATATCGGCCGCCGAAGTCGCTAATTCGAGCGATTCCGGATGCCGTTCGATCTGTTGATAGAGGGCATCGACCATCTCCAACGCCCGCCGCATGACATCTCCGTGATCAGCAACCCGTGAGGGGAAGCCGATGGCGAAGAATTGGGCATCAACACCCCCTTCTTTCATCCGGGGAATATCCACCTGGCCGCCGCTCACTCGTTCGCCGAGATCGATCCCTTCATCGACGATGTGGGAGAGAACGTTCACACGGGCATCCACGACGATGGCTTCTTGATGGAGGCGCTGAGCCTCCTTCCAGAGCCTCTCATCACGCTGACCTTCAGCTTGTCCCACCACAAGGCATGATAGGACGAGAACGAGAAAACCGACTCCGAAATCCCTGTGCGCTCTGAGCGCCATAGCCGCCACCCTCGCCATCAGGTAATAGAGAGGCATTATATCCGATGCCCAATGATGCCGTCTACTAATCGACGGGCCGGTTCAGGACGAGACCCTCAGAGTTGAGTCAGAGGCGAAATCGATACCTCCGTATGTCCAGCACCATGAGGGGAGCATGGAGAGACCACGGGCTTCTCTGACCGATGTCACGTC
>RFHM01000184.1 GCA_003696865.1 Acidobacteriota bacterium
GGACTCAGTTGGACATCATTCAGCGCGGCGAGAAACTCGAACAGTGGATAGCTCGGTCGCGGGACGAGGATGGCATCGCCAGGGTCGGTCAGGAGTCGAAACAGAAACGAGTACGCCTCGCTGGTACTGGCCGTCAGGACGATCCGCTCGGGGTGAATGTTCACGCCCTTCTCGGCGTAGAACGCCGCCACCGCCTCTCGCGCCGCGGGCAGCCCCTTGGGCGACGGTTCGTAGACGAGATTCTCCGGCGCTCGCCATGCCTCCAGAGTTTCTTCGGTAGGCAGCGCGATCCGGCAGCGCGTGGGATTGGATTCGGTGAGGTCGAGAATCGGTCGCCCCATGCGACGCCGCATCGCCAGACGCTCGGTCAGTCGGTTCGGCTGGAGAGACCATCGCGTGCGCTGGGAGAACATCAGGCGATAGCATAACCTGGCTCCGTTTCTTTGACCAGCGGGGGCGGGCGCTGAACGGGAGAGAGCGCCACATCGCGGGGATGAACGCCGAGCCACAGATTTCACCGATGATCACAAAGAAAAGAATCTGTGTCCCTCTGTGGAATCTGTGGCACTTTTCCAGGGAGTTCCTCATGGCGCGCGCCTGAGCCACATCGAAGGGATGGAAAGAGCCTGTTAGAGGATCTCTGCGTTCTCTGCGCCTCTGCGGTGATTTTCGAATGGAGAGCACCGGCGGGCGATCGATCCTACATGGGCATCAGCCACAGTGGAACGCCGCCCAGTCCGCGCAGGAGTTCGATCTCCAGTTCCACTCGATCCATGGCCGTGAACAAGCGGCCGAGCAGCCCTCGTTTCCGAGGCGTGATGGGCACTTTCTTGGGTTTCCCCACGATGCCGCCCATTTGAGCGGCCAACTCCACGGCGCGCTGGAGACCGCCGAGTTCGTCGACGAGGCCCCATTGCTTGGCCTGGCGACCGGTGAAGATGCGACCGTCGGCGAAGGCGCGGACCCGTTCTTCGGGAAGATGCCGTCCCTGGACCACCGCTCTCAGGAACTGCTCGTAGGTATCGTTGATGACATCTTGCAGCAGAGCGCGCTCTTCGTCGGTCAGAGGCCGGAATGTGGACAGGATGTCTTTATACCGACCCGACTTGATCCGCTCCTCCTCGATGCCGATTTTCTCATAGAGTTGACGCAGATTATGCGCCTTCACGATCACGCCGATGGAACCGGTGATGGTTCCCGGATTGGATACGATCTTGTCGGCGGCCAAGGCCACGTAGAGTCCCCCTGACGCGGCGACATCGCCGAGCGCCGCCACCACGGGAATGCCTTTCTTGCGTACCTCTTTGATGCCATCGTGCATCTCTTGAGCGGCGCCGACCGTTCCTCCCGGGCTGTTGATGCGGACGACGGCGGCGCGCGCGCCGACCGATTCGACCTGCTCCAACGCGTCCAGGACCTCGTCGCGCGACGCGCCGAACTGGCTGTCGGTGATGATCCCTTCGATCTGGACGAGGGCCACGCGATTCTTGCGCCACCAACGAATCGTCATACCCCTCCGTATCTTACTCATCGGGCATCCTCAAGCGCCAGCCGACCAGTATCCCCAACCCACTTTCATGTTGGGGAGCAGCGTCGGCGGAAAAGAATTGGCCATGAGCGCGCTCAACAGCGCGTGCGAGAGGGCCAGCGCCACCAGATTGGGATGACGCTGAAAGACCCAGGCCCACACGGCACCACCGATCAAAGTGGTGATGACCAGAGCCGGATTGGGTAGATGAAGGGCGGCGAAGGTCACCGCCGTGAGTCCGACGCTCAGTCGCCCCCGGCCCACGACCATCTGCCAGCGTCGATTGATGATGCTCTGGATTCCGTATTGCTGGAGGAGTCCCCAGAAGGGCAGTACTTCCAGGTGATGAACGAACCGCGCTCCCAGGTGGATGCTATCGAATGCCCACCCGATGGCCAGCACGATGAGGCCGCTGATGGCCGTGAACCAGATGAGGGGCCGGACGGCGGCCACGAAATTATCCATCCGCAGACCGATGAGCTTGAACCCCTCGCGATGATAGACGTTCAAACCCACGGCGATGAGGAGCGTCAGGAGCGACAAATAGAAATCCACCCGATCCCGTTCCACCTTGTCGGCGACGAGCAGCGGCGTGATCCACATGATGGTGAGGACGGGCGTCAACACGAGAATGATCTCAACCAAGGGACCGAATGGGAAACGTTGCTGGGTGGCGCCACCTTTCACCGACTCCCTCATCATACCCTCAGGGCTCCTCTCCTTACCGTAATGCTGGCAACGGACCCATTGATATTAGCACATTCAGGGCGAGGGCTCAGGGACTTACGAAAAATTGTAAAAATATCCAAATTTTCGTAACCTCCGGGCGCCACCACCCTCGCGCTCGCTCCCGGTGAGCATGATAACTCACTGCGTTCATTGAGACTTATTGAATCGCCCGACGTCGATGGGGGATTTGGCACAGTTTTTGCAAATCCAAATGATTACCAATGACACACTGTCTTTTTAACGATCGAGCAGAAATTGATGGCGATTGTTGTGAGGGGGGTGAGGAATGGTTCTCCGATCCCCCCTCACGCTGGCTCAGGGCTCTATGGTTGTTACCTTGGAATTCATCGTAGGAGGATATGTCTATGGGCAACAAAAAGATATGGGCTGCGTGGGTAGCCGTCATAGCATTGATGATCTTCTTGGGGCTGCCCGCATCATCGCTGGCTCAGGAATCGACGGGAAGTATTGAAGGTGTGGTCACCGATCCTACCGGGGCAGTGATTCCCGGCGCTACGGTGACCATCACCAACAAAGCCACGGGGCGGACGATCACGCTCACCACCAGTGGCGGTGGCGTGTACGTCGCCCGAGCGCTTCAACCCGGTCGTTATGAGGTGAAAGTGGAGGCGTCCGGATTCAAGACCGGCGTGCGCGAGGTGGTCGTCAACGTCGGCGTGGCCGCCTCCGGAGACATCCAGCTGGAAGTTGGATCACCGACGGAAGTGGTCACGGTAGAGGCGGAGGCGGAATTACAGGTGAACACTGTCGAGCACGAAGTCTACGGAGTGGTCACTGAGCGGCAGATTGATAACCTCCCCCTCAATGGCCGAAACTTCCTCGATCTGGCGCAGCTCGAGCCCGGCGTCCAGATCGTTGATGGCGGGACTTTCGATCCCACCAAGAACCAGTTCACCGGCATTTCGGTGGCCGGGCGATCCGGACGCGTCACCCGCATCCAGGTTGACGGCATTGACATCTCCGACGAGACGGTCGGGACCACCACCCAGAACATCTCCCAGGACGCGCTGCAGGAGTTTCAGCTCAGTCAAGCCTCGCTCGATCCTTCCACCAGTCTGGCTTCGACGGGAGCCGTGAACATCATCACCCGCAGCGGGTCGAACGAGTTGCACGGCAGTGGCTTCATCTTCTATCGAGACGAGGAAGTGGCCGCCGTGCCCGTCACCATGACGGGGATTCCCAGCATCGATCAGGATCTGAGGAGCGCCGAGTTCGATCGCGAGCAGGGAGGATTTCGCGTCGGTGGACCATTCATCAAGGATAAGCTCTTCTGGTTCGCCAACGGCGAGAAGACCAATCAGGATTCCACGACCTTCACCCGACCGACGAACTTCCCCAACTTCGCCGGCGCCGTCACTACCCCATTCGATGAGAATATGGGACTGGGACGGCTGGATTGGAACGCGACGAACGCCCTGAAGATGTTCTTCCGATTCAGTCACAACTCCAACGATGCAGCAACTGGATTCGGGGGTTCGACGGCGTGCTGTGCGCCGTTCGTCAACGACAACAACACCAATGTGTTGGCCGTCGGCGCGGACTGGGCGCAGGGGCGGTTCAGTCACTCCTGGCGATATGGGCACACCAGCTTCGACAATCAGATTACCTCGATAGATCTCGGTTTGCCCATCTTTCGCGCGGCCAATGGACAACCGGTCTCCATCGCGCTCAACGGCCGGGCCGAGTTGTTCACCGGTCCCAACCGGTTGGCTCCGCAGAGCACATTCCAGACCAACGATCAGTGGAAATATAACGGCGGGTTCATCTACGGGAATCATTCCATCCGTTACGGCGTGGAGTTCAACTACATTCGCGTCAACGTATTCGCCGCTTTCTTCGGTGAGGGACCGGAGGTCCGGGGCATCTTCAGTCAGGATATCCGCAATCAGATCATCGCCCGCGGCGGGGATCCGCTGAACCCGCTGGAGTACCCGGTGAGCTTCATCATCTTCGGCAACGGCAAGGGCGCGTTCAGCGAAATCGCCAACAACGGTCGGCCGAACGGCGGCATCAACAACACGCGCTTCTCCTGGTACATATTGGACAGCTATCGGGCGGCGCCGAACTTCACGTTGAACTACGGCGTCAAGTACGAGTTGGATACCGGTCAGGTGAACGATGACCTCATCGGGCCGGGATTCCTCGAGCGCGTGGTCGGATTCGGCCAGTCTCGACCGACGCGATTGGACAAGAACAACTTCGGTCCGCAGTTCGGGTTCGTCTGGGATCCTACCAGCTCCGGTCGCACGGTGATTCGTGGCGGCGTAGGGTACTTCTACGAGACCCAGATCTTCAATAACTCCCTGTTCGATCGCACGGACAAACTGCCCGTGGGTCTCGGATTCAGCCTGGCCATCCCGCCGTTCTTCGGCGTCGACGATCAAGGCCGGTTGGTGGCTTCGGATGGTCGGCCGGTCTCGGATATCAACGTCCTCGATCTCATCGGTCAGCCCATCGGCGCCGTCATCGATCAGATCGGCGAGCTCCATCGGGCGTTCCAGGCCGCCGAACAAGCCATTCCTTTCGATCCCAATGGACCGCCGCGACTGGAGACGGCGCGGAACACGTTTGCCGCCATCTTCAATCACGATTTTGCCTCGCCGACCGCTCTTCACATCAACGTGGGGATTCAGCATGAGTTCCGGCCCGGATTCGTCATCTCCGTCGATTACATCCGCAATTGGGCCACCCACGTCAATGTGGTTCGCGACTTCAATCGCAATCGAGCGGCCAATACGCTGGATGTGGCCACGGCCATCGCCATCAGAGATCGGGCGTTGGAGAGCGCCGGCTATGCTCCGGGGCTGGAAGGCGTCAATCAGGCGATCGCCGATGGGGCCGACTTCTCTCTCTTCAGCGGTCTGGGCAATGCCTTCCCCGGGAGCTTCCCCGACGAGGTCGATGGCGTCCTGGACGTGATCATGACTTCGGGCGTCTCCGAATACAATGCGCTCCAGGTCCGATTGACCGGTCGGTTCACCAACATCAGCCCGGTGGTGCGCAATCTCTTCCTGGACGTCTCCTATGCCCTGTCGCGGTTCAACGGGCTGTCTACCGATCAGGATTTCATCGTGAGCACGCCGTTCAACGATGATTTCCTCAACCCGCGAAACTTCGGACCGACCACGTTGGATCGTACTCATCAACTCTCGGTCAACTCCATCATCGATCTGCCGTGGGGGTTGAGCCTGAGCAGCATCTGGCACCTGCGCACGGCGTTGCCGACCACACCGTTCCTGCCGAGCATCGCCGGAGGCGCTGATGAGATCTTCTTCAGCGACCTGGATGGCGATGGAACGGTGAACGATTTTCTGCCCGGAGCCGGTCGCGGAGCCTTCGGGCGCTCCATCGGCAGCGTCAATGAGCTCAATCAGTTGATCTCCAACTTCAACGGCAACTTCGCGGGTCAGTTGACTCCGGCGGCTCAAGCGCTGGCCGCCGCCGGCGTGTTCACCGCCGATCAACTGCGAGCGCTGGGCTTCACGATCCAGCCGCTCTCGCCAGCGCCGGCCGATCAGGTGATGAATGACACCTTCATCACCACCGACGTGCGCATCGCCAAGACGATCACGCTCGGCGAGGAGCGCGTCCGCATCCAGCCGATGGTGGAGGTGTTCAACCTGTTCAACGTGTCCAACTTCGGACGGTTGAGCGGCCAGCTCGGCGGGTCGCCGGGTCAAATTAACGGCACGCCGCCCGGCGCGCGCTCCAATAAGCTCGGTCTGGGTTCGGGGAGTTTCGCCCAGGGCTTGGCGCGATCGGTTCAGTTCGCCCTTCGCGTGACGTTCTAACGCTCACGCGGGCGGGAACCGGTTGATTGGTTCTCCCCGAATTGAGGGGTGGGAAGATTCTCCGGGATCGACCCACCCCATTTTTCATCATTCACTCCTTGAGCATCTCCCACGGAATGGGAGGGACCGTATGAGCACGAGCATCGGCTTGATTCATCTTCTCCTCCTGTGTCTGATCGGCCGTCTGCCCACCCTCGCGCAAGGCCTCGGCCCCCACGAGATCAAAGGCGTCGTGTATCTGCCGGGGAATAAGCCCGCGGCCGAGGTTCTGGTCCTCCTCGAAGATCGCATGGGGATGCAGGTGGATCGGACGTACACCGATGACGATGGACGGTACATCTTCGGTCGTCTGCGGTCGGGCGTCTACTGGGTGATCGTTCCCGCCTTCGACCGCTATGCGCGAACGGCAGAACAAGTCGAACTGTTAGGCAGCGAAGATTCGGCCATCATTCGTCAACTCAACCTCTATCTTCGCGTCAAGGACACGGCGTCTCCACATCCTCCACCGGATGTTCCGCCGATCTTCCATCAAGATGTTCCCCGAGCGGCGGAACGCGCCTATCGGGCGGCCGTCAAGGCGCTCAGCAAAGGAGATCGGAGAAAAGGCATAGCCCATTTGCAGCGGGCGCTCAAACTGTATCCTGACTAGTTCCTGGCGCACCTCCGCTTGGGAGTGACCTACGCCGAGATGGGAGCCTTCGATCGGGCGGTTCCGTTTCTTCGTCGCGCCTGCCAACTCAATCCCCGTTCGGCCCTCTCGCAGGTGACCCTCGGCATGTCGCTCGTCGAGTTGGGGCAGTTTGACGAAGCCATCGATGCGTTGAAGCATGGGAAATCGCTCGATCCGGAGTCGGTCAATGCGCATTTGTATCTGGGCATTGCCGAACTCCAGGTGGGGAAAATGAACGAGGCCGAGGTCCATCTGCAGCGCGCCTATCAGTTGGGCGGTGCACGACGAGCGGCCGTTGCTCATCTGTATTTGGCCTCCCTTTATGATCGTCAAGGAAAGTACCATCGCGCCGCCGATGAGTTGGAGGCTTACCTGAACGATGTTCCTCAGGCAAAGAATGCGGCCAAAATTCGTGCGCTGGTCGAGCGATTGCGCCACAAGAAGTGACGACCTCATCCGGGCTGGGTGTGTGACACAGATTGAGTCTCAATACGCCCTCGCTTGTCAGTGGGGAGATGTCACGTTTCGTTCTCTGAGCCGGGCGTGGAACCACCTCTGGAGGCTTGCCTTCAGGGGTCGCGAAGGTATAATAGCCGTTCGATGAGCGCATGCGGAGGGGTGAACTCCGGTTTAAAACCCACGAGTCAAGGATTCCCCTTTCGTTGGACGTGGCGACAGCAGCTGGTGGCGCTCTTTTTGCTCGCCGTCATCATTCGCCTCCTGTTCGACGTTCTCATCTTCCCGCACATCGCCACCCGGATGGGGCTACTGAGCGACGATGGGTATGATCGCATCGCTCGGAATCTGGCCGATGGATTCGGATATGTCGTCATTGCCGGCGGACCGCCGACCATGAGACGCGTGCCGCTCTATCCCCTCTTCTTGGCCAGCGTGTTTCGGTTCTTGGGCCCAGACCTTCGCATCGTGCAAGCCGTGCAGGCCGTCTTCGACGGAGTGACGGCCGTCCTCGTCAGCGTGATGGCCGGGAAACTCTTCCATCGCCGAGCGGCGCTCATCGCCGGCGCGTTGTTCGCCCTCTATCCCCTCTCCATCCTCTACGCCTCCCGATTCTACACCGAGAGCCTCTACACCATGCTGCTCTGTGCGCTCGTCTGCGTCGTCCTCGCGCTGATGAACAGCGGCGGATATGGCCGAGCGACCGTCGCCGGTCTCCTCCTGGGCGGCCTCGCCTTGACGCGCAGCGTCACGCTGGTCATGCCACTGTTTTTATTCCCTGCGATCATTTTCAATCGCGCCGCGTCCATTCCCCTGAAGGTACGATGGCGGGCCGTTGGAATCATGATGATTGGAATGGGATTGGTGTTGATGCCGTGGGTGGTGCGGAATTACCGACTCACCGGGCAGGTGTTGCTCGGCGGGACGACGCTGGGAGCGCCACTCTATCACGGCTACTTCGTCTCGCGGTATTGGCACTGGGGGGTTAATCCGGCTCGGCTGCATCGCCGGGCATTCGATGAACGGCGCGCTCTCATCGCCAAAAAGATTCCGCACCCGGAGTCGCCCAACGATGAGGTGGAAGCCAATCGACTGGTCGTCGCCGCCGTCGTCCAGAAAATGGCACATGATCCTTGGGGAATGGGATGGCGATTCCTGCGCAATCTGGTGCTGGTGTGGTTCCTGACGCGCCATCTATCGGTCATGCTTCTCCTGGCGGGCATCCATTTCGCTCTTCTCTTGCTCGCCGGTCCCACCGTGTGGGTGATCTGGAGACGGAGGGATGAGAGATGGGCTCTGATCCTTCCTCTCGTCAGCATCATCGTCTGTTTCGTCGCCGTCCATGCTCTCATCTTTCCATTCGCTCGATATCTGGTTCCCATCATGCCATTGATGATCGCGCTGGCCAGCGAGGGTGTGGCCCGGCGCTTGAACTGGTTGGGGAGCGGCGTCCCGTCGGCGATGACGAGGTGACCATGAAGACCTCTGCGACCGCATCGCGCCAGACCCTCATTTCAGGAAATCCTGCGACGGTGAGTTCGTATGCGCTCATCGGATTGTGCGGCGGCCTGGTGCTGACCGGCCTGGAAGTGATCGATCGCTAGTTCATCCTGGCCCCTTTTCTCGGCGGGATGACGGAACGACTGCTCTTCGCGCTCCTGTTGACGCCGACCTGGCTCATGACCACGCTGGTCGGCGTTCTCATCGGAGTGGGCGTGGAGGCGATGAGTCATCTCGTTCGGTGGGAGCGCCGATTCCTGGAATCGGGGCGATGGTCAGCAGGGAAGCGCATCCTCGCCGGGACGGTGAGACTCCTTCTTCTTGGGGTCGTCACGGCGGCGGCCGCTCTCATCCTCCGACCGACGTTTCTGGCCATTGGGCGGCGGCTGGCCGCGCCGGCCCGGCGCTGGTTGCGACAGTGGGCGCCTCCGAGACGGTCAATTGGGCGCAAGCAGCTTTTCGCTGGATGCAGGGTCATCCTCTGGTGATTCTCGCCGCCGCACTTCTCGCGATCGGGTTGGGAGTCTGGTGGGCGGCGCGGCGCCTTCCGCTGTGGCGCATTCGCCCATCCCCGAGGCGGCAACTCCTCTCGGCCCTGATGATGTGGGGGCTCATGGGCGGCGCGTATGCCCTGGATGCCCGATATTACTTTGGCCTTTACGATCGTTCGATTCATCTCCCGCTGTTTTTCATTCAACTGGGGCTGGCCTTGATCGGGGGTGCGTGTTTCTGTTCCGGGTGGCGCCCCTCCCATTCGACCCGGCCTCGCCGCCTGGTGGCCGTGGGGTTGAGTCTGGCCGTCGGGCTGACCACCTCTTGTTTTCTCATCTTCGATGATCATCCTTCGATCCAGGCTCTGTTCTGGAGCCGCAGCGTCGTCGCCCGCCGCACAATCGCCTTGGCGCAATGGCTCGGCGATCTGGATGGCGATGGTTTCGCGTCGATTCTGGGAGGCGGCGATTGCGATGACGGAGATCCCGATGTCAATCCGCTGGCGCCCGAGATTCCCGATAATGGCATCGACGACAACTGTCTCGGCGGCGACTGGACGACGCCCGATTCACCGATCGCCATGCCAGCACCACATCGACCTGCGGGTGGCAGGCCTGGCCGGTCGAGGAGTATTCTGCTCATCACCATCGATGCCCTTCGAGCCGATCATCTCGGTTGTTACGGGTACCGGCGACCGACCAGTCCGCATCTGGATGCGTTCGCCGGAGAGGGCCAGTTGTTTTTGCACGCCTACAGTCAGGGGACGAATACGGGTCATTCGTTCGCCTCCATGTTTCGCTCGGCCTATGGGGAGGCCATTTTCGATGACCGACGGCCGAGCTTCGTGGAGATTCTCGCCGAGCATGGATATGCGACCGCTTTCTTCAGCGCCAGGCGCATCGGCAGATGGTTGCGAGGCGCAACGTGGGCTCACTACAAGCCCATTCTGTTGAAAGGATTCCAGTTTCAAGCGCACACCGCCCAGCGCGGACAATGGTCGGCCGACGTTCTGACCGAGCGCCTCATCGCCTACCTCAAAACAGTCCCACCGAATGAGCCGTTTTTCATCTGGGCCCACTATCTGGAGCCGCACTATCCTTATCGTCGACACCCGTCATACGATTTTGGCGATCGTCCGCTGGACCGTTATGATGGCGAAATCGCCTACACCGATCGCGCCCTGGGGGAACTCTTTCAGTACTTGAAGAGCGCCGACTTCTGGCCGCATACGCTGGTCATCATCACCTCCGATCATGGAGAGGCGTTCTACGAGCACGGCCTGCGAGAGCATAGCTCCCGACCCTACCAGGAGGAAATTCACGTCCCGCTCATCGTTCGTCATCCGGCCAGACCGCCCCTCCGGTTCGATTCTCCGGTGGGACTCATTGATCTTGCGCCGACGATCCTGCGATTCGCGGGCATTGACCCTCCGGTCGTCTATGCGGGCGTTGATCTCTTTGCTGCGCCCGGGGAGCGCCCCATCTTCAGCGAGACGCCGAGGAATCTCCCCGAACCGCCTTTCTATGCCTGGGCCATGATTGATGGCCGGTGGAAGCTCCTTTACGATCTCGTCGGGCACACCTTCGAGCTCTATGATCTGGCCTCCGACCCCGGCGAGCGGAGGAATCTCATCGAACATCGCCCGGCGAAGGCGCAGGAGTTGAAAGCGAAATTCGGGCGATGGTTCGACGCCCAATCCATGGTTCCCATTCATTCCGGCGATTGGCAGTTGAGGCGCATTTTGAAGAAATGAGAGCGGCACGGTCCGACGTCCCCGCTGCGCGCAGTGGCGGGAGTTCCTCCTCTCCATGGAGAGTGAAAGCCCATTTCACATATGTGTTGAAAAATACAACCGCCAACGAGTAGAATTCCCCTGGCCCGGAAACGGTGGGAGATGAAAAACCGTTAGAGGGAGGACTCATGGAGAGAAAAGCGATTCTGTTTTGCCTCGTCGTCGCCTGTTTCGTCATTGCCGGCACGGATAGAATATCCGGGCAATCTCCGGTGGGGAATGTACAATTCCTCGCCCGGGCGCTTTCGGGTCCGGCCCAGGATGTGGCGGTCCGGGACGATCGCGTCTACGTGGGCACTGGCGGAGGACTCCTCATCGCCGATGTGAGCGATCCGGCCCATCCGGTTGTGCTCTCGCGCCTCTCCTTGCCCGGACCGAGCGTCGATGTCGTTCTCAGGGAAACGCTCCTTTACGTGGCCGCCGGTCAGGCCGGTCTATTCATCGTCGATGTGAGCGATCCGCTGGCCCCGCGCGTGCGCGGGTCCTTCCCCACGCTCACCCCGGTGAACGCCGTGGCTCTCTCCGGAGATGTGGCCTACCTGGGAGAGGGGACCGGTCTGACGACGCTGGATGTCGGCGATCCTGAGAATCCCCGATCGTTGGGAACGATCCGTACCTCCGATGCCGTGCTCGGAGTGGCGGTGGCCGATACGACCGCTTTTGTGGCCGCTGGCTTTGCCGGCGTGCGCATCGTTGACGTGAGCGATCCCCTGCACCCGCGCGAGATGGCCACCCTCGACGTGGCCATCAAAGCGTGGCGCGCCGTGCCCGTCGGTCATCTGGTCTATATTGCCGATGAGTTCGGTGGGTTGCACATCGTCGATATCAGCGATCCCGCACAACCGCAGTGGCTCAGCACGCTCGATTCCCTGGGACCGCGCGATCTCGCGATCGGAGGGAATCGGGTTTTTGCCATCGATGAGTTCGTCGGCCTGTTCATCATCGACGTCAGCGATCCCCGCAATCCGCGGGAAGAAGCGCAACTCGCCCTGTCGGACAGCGCTCTGGGATTGGCGTTGGCCGGAGAGCGCCTTTACGTGGCCAATGCCGGTGCTGGCACCCGCATCATCGATGTGAGCGTACCGCGTCAACCACGGGAACGAGGGGCGATTCCGGCGTCGGGTCTCGCCTCCGGAGTGGCGGCGACCGAGAATCT
This sequence comes from Acidobacteriota bacterium, assembly GCA_003696865.1. Lineage (GTDB taxonomy): Bacteria > Acidobacteriota > Blastocatellia > HR10 > J050 > J050. Next base: position 12,136 of record RFHM01000184.1, read on the forward strand.
CGCCGTGGTCACCGATTTGACCAATGGCGTGACGGTCCTCGATGTCAGCGATCCGGGACGGCCTCGAGAGCTGGCGACCATCTCCTCGCTCGGAGGGGCGTGTGACGCGGCCATCGTCGGCGAGTTGGTCTACGTGGCTGGCGGCATCTCCGGATTGGAAATCGTCGACCTCAGCGATCCTCAGCATCCTCGCCGGCGCGGCGCGGCGCCGACGCCCACCTTCGCGCGAGCCGTCGCCGTGTCGGGTTCCTTCGCTTATGTCGCCGCCGATCGAGCGGGATTGCGCATCTTCGATGTCAGCGATCCCGATGCTCCCCGCGAAGTCGGCGCCTTTCAGACACCGGGATCGGCACAGGATGTCGCCGTTCAGGGGACGCGGGCGTATTTGGTCGATCTGCTCTCGCTGTGGATCGTCGACGTGAGCGATCCCGGCGCGCCTCGGCCATTGCTGGAACTCGATCGACCGACGCAAGCCGTGGGCGTCGCCGTGGCCGGAGATCTGGTCTACATCGCCGATGGGCGCAACGGCGTGCGGATCGTCGATGTCGGCGATCTCGCTCAGCCGCGCGCTCGTGGGCAATTCCTCACGCCCGCGCCGGCACAAGCCGTCACTCTCACGGGTGATCTGGCCTTGATCGCCGATAATCGCGGATTGCGCGTCGTCGATGTGAGCAATCCGACTCAGCCCATCGAGGTCGGCTCGCTCACCACGCCGCCGGTGACGCCGGTGGATGTGACCGCTTCGGGCCGCACCGTATATCTGGCGGCCGGCTCCGGCGGGCTCTATATCCTTCGGCTCGCTCCATCGACGCGCTGACCGATGGCGCCCTCCTTCCCAGGAGGACCAGAAGGGAGAGGTCGCTTCCCTGGACCTCCGGCTGCCCTCACCGGACAGTGGGCTGACGCTTTGCTCAGCCCCAAGAGCCGAGGTGCTCATCGTGAAGACGGTTGGTCAACTCGTCGCGTTCGCCGGCCTCATTCTGCTCATCGGTTATCTCGTCGAACGGGCGCTGTTCCGGCGACATCGGCTTTCGCCCATGGACGAAATGGTGCTGGCGCTGGGCCTGGGATTGGGGCTCGCTCCCCTGGCGATGTTCGATCTGGCGTTCCTCGGCGCGTCGTTGAGCCCGAGGAATCTGTGGTCCCTGTTCGGTCCCTGGGCGCTCATCTCGGCCATATCGGCCGGACGCCGTCTTCGCCGAGCCAGGTGGAGTGGGACCATCCGCCCCGCGCTCTCGACGGGAGAGAAAGCGCTCATCACGGTGATGGTCGGCGCTCTGGTCTTCGTCACCATCTTCGTCCTCTCCAAACCGTTCGATGTGTGGGATGCCGTGGTCACCTGGGGATGGAAGGCTCATGTCCTCTATCACGAGCGGACGATCTATTCGCCCAGCTTTCTCGATCATGAGGGGATGCTCACCCGCATTCGGCCGCGCCCTCAGTATCCCCTGGGACTCCCATTGCTCGAATCCCTGGCCGCCACCATCATGGGAACCTGGAATGAGCCGGGCGTGAAATCGGTCATCATCCTGTTCGTCGTCCTCTTGATGAGTTCCCTGTACGCCGCCTGTCGCCTCGGCGCCTCGCGGAAACAAGCGCTGTTCAGTAGCGCCCTGATCGTCACCGTCCCCCTCCTCTCTTATCAAACGATTTTCCGCATTCTCCTGGTCGGTGGGAAAAAGAGCGCTCTCCTGGGGGGGCTGGCCGATGTGCCGCTGGCGTGTTTCTTCTTCCTCAGCGCCGTCTGTGCGTATCGCTGGCTCCTGCGGCCTCGCCTGGCGTGGTTGATCGCTGCCGCTCTGTTCGGTGCGGCGGCCGGATTCACCAAGAACGAGGGATTGGCGATGAGCGCTCTCCTGGCCGGAGCCCTCATCGTTTTCCACCTCCGCCAGGGTCGGCGGCGGGCGTGGCTCCCGCTGTTCGCTTTCGCCGGCGTGTGGATGCTCGTGCTGGGACCCTGGCTCGTCTTCCGGCAAACATTGCCTCCGGAACCGGCTATGGCTCGATTTCAATGGAGCGGCGCCGAGGTGATGCGAACGGCACACAACCTGCCGGAGGTCGCTCTGGCGTTCTTGCGGGAGGCGGGACGACTCACTGCCTGGGGA
>RFHM01000185.1 GCA_003696865.1 Acidobacteriota bacterium
CCAATATCCTGTTGAGGGGCGAGAGCGGGACGGGGAAAGAACTCCTGGCCCGGGCCATCCACGCCAGTAGTCGTCGAGCCCATGGCCCCTTCGTGCCCATCGACTGTGCGGCCTTGCCCGAGACGCTCCTGGAAAGCGAGTTGTTCGGATACGAGAAAGGGGCGTTCACCGGCGCCCACAAGACCAAACGCGGCCTCCTGGAATTGGCTCATACGGGCACCGTCTTTCTCGATGAAATCGGGGAACTGCCATCCTCGCTTCAAGCCAAGCTATTGCGTACCCTCCAGGAGCGCGAATTTCGTCGCCTGGGCGGCGAGCGGATCATCTCGGTGGACATCCGTCTCATCAGCTCGACCAATCGAGACCTGGAACAAGAGGTCGCCAAGGGGCGTTTTCGCGAGGATTTGTACTTCCGTCTGAAGGTTGTGGAGATCGAGCTTCCTCCCCTGCGCGCCCGAGCTGGCGACATCCCTCTGTTGGCCGCTCATTTTCTGGAAAAATACCGCTCGCAATATCAGAAACCGGTCCGCGGCCTCGCCCCGGAGGTGTTGGAGGCACTGCAAGCCTATAGTTGGCCGGGAAATGTCCGCGAACTGGAGAACACCATCGAACGGGCGGTGGCCCTCGCCGAGCAGGAGATGATCCAGTTGAGCGAGCTGCCCGATTACATCACCTATCGGTCGAGCGCCCCGCCGATGGACGCCTCGTCGGAGATGCCCCCACTCGATGTCATTCGTCAAAAGAGCGCCGAGGCCGTCCAGAAGCCTTACCTCATCCAATTGCTGCGCCGACACAAGGGCAATGTCTCCGAAGTGGCCAAAGAGGCGGGCACCAACAGGAAGATGATTTACCGCTTAGCCAAACGATTCTCCATCGATATTGACGCCTTCCGCGAAGAGTCGTAGCAATACGCCTCCCGTGACTCCTTGGAAAATCACCGCAAAGGCGCAAAGAACGCCAAGATCTTCCAACGGGCTCTTTTCATCCCCTCGGTGCGGCTCGACCGCGCCATGGACGACTTCTGTGACCAACATGTCCCACGGCCCCGCCACCATGGGACGTTGAAGGAACACGAAGAGGCCCGCGAGGCCTCGGTCCTCTTCGAGGGATGAACTCGATCCACTGAGAGATCAACAGGTTAACGGCGAACCCGGGGAGCGAGTCGAGATTGGCACGGGGCTTGCATATGACATCCTGTGCAATGGTGTGGAAGCCCAGGAGACAACAGAACGGGAGAAAAGCGAACGCCAAGGTCGCAACCCTCACCTGGCTGGGAATGATCGCCCTGGTTTCGCTCACACCTACATCGACATGGCCCGCACTGGTGGATGGGACGGGGACCATCAAAGGAGTGGTCACCGTGGGGAGCAGAGTTGACGGAGTGAACATGAACGAAGTGGTCGTCTCCGTCGAAGACATCACGGGGGATTTCCATCACCTGATCCCCGAAAAACATGCCGTCATGGACCAGCGAGGGCTCACGTTCATTCCTCACATTCTCCCCATCCTGGTGGGCACGACGGTGGATTTTCCCAACAGCGATCCCGTATTCCACAATGTCTTCTCCATCTCCGCTCCCAAGCGGTTTAACCTGGGCATGTACCCTACTGGGGTGATCAAGTCGATCACCTTTGATAAGCCGGGGCGCGTCGACGTGCTGTGCAATGTCCACCTGGAGATGCACGCCGTCATCCTGGTCAAATCGAATCCCTATTTCACCACCTGTGATCAACGAGGGGAATTCACCATCCCCGACGTACCCGCCGGGCGCCATCGGGTGCAAGCCTGGCATGAAGCGTTCAAACCCGTGATCCAGGAAGTGACCGTTCCCGCTCGCGGAACGGTCCGGATTCACTTCTCTCTGACCGAGCGCCTCGCTCGGAGGAGATATGCTCGGCCCCAGGCTGAGTTCGCCTGGATATGGCAGAGGAAGCGAGGCCCCATCCGTGGGGATGCGCATGGAGACGCATTTCAATCAACCGAGGAGGTGAGCTTATGAGACGGATCGCTATCATCACTATTTTTTCTCTTATGCTGGCCATCGCTTATCTGGCCGCACCTCAGCAGCAGAGTCAAGCCATTCCCGCCTTTGCGCGCAAGTATCGAACCAGTTGCACGACCTGTCACGTGGCCCCGCCCAAGCTGAACGCTTTCGGTCGCGCCTTCCGGAACCTCGGATATCGCATGCCCAAAGGTGACGAGGAGTTGGTCAAACAGGAGAAAACGTCACTCGGGGCCCCCGCCTGGAAGCGCGTCTGGCCGAGAGGGATCTGGCCGTCGGATATCCCTGGTGGGACGTTCTTCGGCATCGCCTTGAACTCCAATTTCACCGTCAATCCCAGCGCCAATGTCACCACCGAATTCGACGGCATCGAGGAGATCGGTCTCCTGCTAGGAGGAACGGTCGGAGAGACATTCTCCTTCTTCGGCGACGTGGACCTCTTCGAAGAAGGGAAACCGGGAGGAATTGGCCGATTGTTTGTGAATTATACGCCGCGTCGGTACTTCAATGTTCGCGTCGGCCAGTTCGAACCCCGAGCGGTTCCCTTCTCCAACCATCGACGGTTGACGCGGCAGACCTCGTATCTGGCCGACATCTTCCCCACCATCCCGGCGGGGAATTTCTTCGGCTTCTCGCCCAACCAACGTGGCATCGAGATCTGGGGTGGCGTCGAAGGTCCGGGACAAAGAGGGGGACTCCTCTATGCCTTCGGCGTGGTCAATGGAGGCTTCGGAGGCGCGGCCGAGATGCTCCAGGAATCATCGGTGGGAAGCCTCATCACCGAGATCAAAGAGCACGCCGAGGAAGCCGGTGGCGAATTCGATGTGAATTCGGGGAAGGATGTTTACGTTCAGGCCTCGTATAAAATCGGTGGTCTCGGCGTATTCGGTGGAGGCGCCAAGGAGACGCTCCAGCAGATGAACAACTGGCGCGACGACTCCCTCACTCTGGGGGGATACTTCTATCGCGGAACGACTGGCGCTTTCCTCGAACAGGGCGGCGGAGAGGTCTTTCGCAATGACGGCAATCGATTCATCCGCACGGGAGCCACGTTCGACTGGTGGTTCAAAGACCTCAACCTGTTTGGCGGTTACCAATTCAATCGGGATACCTTGAAGGATGGTCGTCAATTCGATGCCGGCATCACCACCGTAGAGGCTCATTATGTCACGCCTTGGCCCTGGATCATCCCGGCCGTCCGATTCGAGAACGTGAACCCAACGTTCGGACCGAGTTTCCATCGCACCTCGCTGTCGACCACGCTCATGTTGCGAGCCAACGTGCTGTTCACGCTGGATGGCGTCGTCAATAGCAATCGCGTGCCCGATCTGCCGCCGTTCGATGACCGGTTTCGAGTGGGATTCAGAGTTTATTTCTGAAGGAGGCGCGCTCCTCAGGGGAGCGCCGGCTCGGCTCCCGTGGAGAGGGCGACACGGCGAACATATTCTGAGAGAGGAGGAATGATCATGAAAAGAACTATCACCTGGCTGACCGTACTCATCATCAATATCGTTTCCATGCCCACGCTATCGTCCGCGGCTCACCATCCCCGGGTTGTGGCCGTCCCCTCCAATGGCTGCGTGGTGACGGGGAAAGTCCCGGCGGGCGTCAATCCGAACAATGCCGTGGTGTATCTGGAGGGCGTGCCCTTCACCGGGCGACCGGCGCCGATGCACAAGGAGATGGATCAGAAGAATCTCCAATTCATCCCCCATGTCCTGGCCATCACCGTTGGCTCGCAAGTGACGTTCCTCAACAGCGACACGGTCAATCACAATGTCTTCGGTGTGGGGGCGGACATGTTCGATCTGGGCACTTGGCCCCCAGGTAGAAAACGAACAAAAACATTCTCCCGCCCCGGCGAGGTGGCCATCTTGTGCAACGTGCATCCCGAGATGTCCGCTTACATCCTGGTCCTGAAACATCCCTATTTCGCTCAACCGGATGCTTTGGGCCGATACAAGATCGCCGGAGTCCCCCCCGGAACCTATACGCTGGTGATCTACCAGCCGGAGAGGAAGCCGATCAAAAAGAAGATTCAGGTCGGCTGTTAGTGGCCTCGGTGGCCGCCCCAGGGGGGACGGTGAGCCTGCCCCCCTGGAGAGCCTGGCCGGGAACCACCTGAGGACTCCGGACCCCGTCTGGCGGACGTGATGTCAGGGGAGATTCGCCTCCTCACCTGAACGACCTTCGTGGAGGTGACTGGTGATGCTGAACGAGCGGAGATCATTCCTGAAGAGAGTGGTGGCAGGAGCATTTCTCATCTGGATTGTGATGCTATGCGCATACGATGGTCACAGTGTCAATGGGGGCCAGATCACACCCGTCTCGGGACCGAGCTGGCTCAACGTCCTGCGGATTCCATTCGAGTTGAGTTGTATGGGGCGTACGGGGAGATGGGGCCCTCCTCCACCCGTGGAGCAGGAGAAGGTCGATGAAAATGGTTCGAACTCCGATCTCTTTCTCCTCACCGGAGCGGACCTTTACCGCTACAGTTGTCGAGCTTGTCATCGCCCGTCCGGATTAGGTTGTGGCTCGGAAATCAAATCGCTCCTCAATCCCGTCCGGACGGCGTCACCCGACTACGTCCAAAAGATGATGGCCGCGCGCGGACGTCCTATTCCTCGCGCCTTCGCCGAGCGGCTGGCCGCCCAATCGGCCTCGTCCCTGCTCCAACGATTACAGCAGGGCGGCGAAAAGATGCCCTCCTTTGGATACCTCCGCGCCGATGAAGTCAATGCCCTGTTGCATTACCTCCGGAAACTGGCGGGCTTGCCTCAAACGAATCGACCGGAACCTCAGTTGATGGAGTCCTGGCCTCGGGTCGGCGAACTCCTGGTGAAAGGAACGTGCCACATCTGCCACAATGCCACCAATGAGGGGGGGGCCTATGGCCTCATCAATGCCTATGAACGCATTCCCTCATTGGCCGAGATCGTCGGTCACAGGACGATGCAGGAAGTGATCAACAAGGTTCGGCGAGGAGCCATCGTCCCCGGCGAACGTCGAGGGAGAATGCCGATCTTCTCCTATTTGACCGAACAGGAGGTGGCTGCCATTTATCTCTACCTTCAGATGTATCCGCCTCAACCCTGAGAAGGCATCTACGATTGGATGACTATGACGAGCCCACCGAGGCACTTCTCGTCGATGAGTGGTGATCGATGAAGGAATCACATCACCTATAGACTCACCCTCATCATGAGCGTGAAACGTGCCGTGGCGCGAGCGCGCGGCTGACACGACATCCACAGAAATCACCCCAAGTCCAGAGGGCCGTATCGCAAGAATAAAATCCCTGAGCGCCCTGACACGACAAGCACGAGCGATCCTCACGAGAGAAACGATCACTCACGTGGTGGTCGATCAGCATGATCCATCCATCGACATCATCGCGCGGCTATCGAGTGGCGCTCTCGTTGCTCTCTGATACATTCATTCGCGTAGGCGTTTGAGAGAGAGTTGTGATAAAATCCCATGCGATTGATTTTGCCTCGGCTGGCGGGCACGTGAGATTCACCTGATGTGATGGTTGGGGGGGAAAGGATTCGAGATGAATAAAGAGGAGGACGTCACGAAGCGTCGGAGAGCCAATCGCTGGGTCATCCCGTCATTGCTCGCCCTGGGCATTGGCGGCGTCACTCTCCTTCACTTTCGAACGAGCACCGAACACGTGCTGCTCCATCAGATCTATCAGCGGCTCTATTACATTCCCATCATCTACGCCGGTTATCGCTATGGCGTGCTCGGTGCGCTAATCGCGTCCATCTCCAGCGCCGTTTTGTATGCTCCGCATATTTTCCTTCAGTGGGAGCACCGTTACATTTACATGCTCAATCAAAATGTCGAACTCATCATGTTTCAAGTTATCGCCTTGGTGACCGGTCTCCTGGCCAATGCCGAGAAACGAGAGCATCGACGATATGAGCGAGCCGCCCGAGAGCTTCGCGAGGCTTACGACGAACTCAAACGGGCCTACGATCACCTCATCCGCGCCGACCGGTTGGCTTCGCTCGGTGAGGTCTCGGCGGGCATCGTCCACGAAATCCGCACGCCACTGGCCTCTATCAAAGGGGCGGTCGAGATCCTGGAGAGCCCCACGACATCGGCCAGCGCCAAAGCTGAATTTTGCCAGATCATTCGGCGCGAGGTGGATCGGCTCAATCGATTGGTGGAGGAATTTCTTCAGTTCGCGCGCCCGCCCCGACCCGAGCGCCTATCGACGGACATGAACGAGATTGTTCGCGCCGTCATCCTCCTTTGCCGAAAACAGGCCACTGAACAGCGGGTGACGATCGAGACGCACCTTCAGGACCCACTCCCCTCGGTGCTGATCGATCCAGAACAGATGAAGCAGGTGCTGCTGAACATCGTCATCAATGGCATTCAAGCCATGCCCGACGGTGGGCTCCTGGAACTGACGACTCGTCAGAGCGATGGCGTCGTCGAAGTGACCATTCGGGATCATGGTCCGGGCATCGACGAACTCCATCTGAAAAAGGTGTTCGATCCCTTCTTCACCACCAAGCAGAATGGCACCGGTCTGGGGCTTTCCATCGCTTACCGGCTGGTCAAACAGAATGGGGGCGATATCGACGTATTCAATGCGCCGGATGGGGGATGTGCGTTCAAGCTCGTCCTTCCCCTCCACGACCGGGAACCGAATAGAGACGTGAACCATGAAAAAGAAACGTATTCTCTTGGTCGATGATGATAGCTCGCTGCGGCGAGTGCTCGAATATCATTTGCGCGAAGCCGGTTATTCCGTCCTCACGGCATCGGATGGGCGGGCGGCCTTCGATCTGTTCACCGAAAACGATATCGATCTGGTTATCACCGATATCATGATGCCCGAGATCAACGGAGTGGAATTGCTTCGCCGGATCAAAGCCATGTCGGCGGAGACGGCGGTCATCGTCATCACGGCTTACGGCTCCATCGAAAATGCGGTGGAGGCCATGAAGCTGGGCGCCTTCGACTACATCACCAAACCGTTCGAGCGTCAGGCGCTCCTGGCCACCGTCGAGAAGGCGTTGGAGATGAGCGAACTGCTTCAGGAGAATCGATATTTGAAGCAGTTCATTCAGGATCACTTCACGCTCGAGCATATCGTGGGGACGTCGCGGAAAATGCGCTATGTGTTCGAGGTGGTGAAAAAAGTCGCCGCCACTGACGCGCCCGTGCTGCTTCTCGGCGAGAGCGGGACGGGGAAGGAACTCATCGCCAAAGCCATCCATCAGAATAGCAGCCGGCGCGATCGCCCATTCGTGGCCATCAACTGCGCGGCCATCCCCGAAGGACTTCTGGAATCCGAACTCTTCGGCCACAAGAAGGGAGCATTCACCGGCGCTCACGCCGATCAGAAAGGAAAAATCGAAATCGCCGATGGCGGCACGGCATTCTTCGATGAGATCGCCGAACTCCCCCTGGCGCTGCAGGCCAAGCTCCTTCGTCTGCTGGAGAACGGCGAATACGCGCGCGTGGGGGAATCGTCACCGCGTCGCGCCGATATTCGCGTCATCGCCGCCACCAACCGGGATATCGAAAAGCTCATCGAGGATGAGGCGTTTCGCGAGGATCTCTACTATCGGATTAACGTCGTCCCCATCGTCCTCCCACCGCTGCGCGAACGGCGGGAAGATATTCCCTTACTGGCGGATTATTTCCTGCAGGATCTGGCGCAAAAATACAACCGACAGAACTTGCGCTTCGATAAGGATGTCTTTCACATCTTCAATCATTACTCCTGGCCGGGGAACGTGCGCGAACTGAAGAACGTCATCGAACGGATGGTCATCCTCAGCTCCCAGGACATCTTGACGGCGGAGCACATTCCCGAACACATCAAGCGTCCACCGGCCCACGCCGGAAACGTCCTCATCCAACTCCCCGAAGAAGGTATCGATCTGGAACAGGTGGAGAAAGAGCTCATTCATCGGGCGCTGGAGAAGAATCAATGGAACCAGACCAGGACGGCCAAGTACCTGAACATCACACGCAATACGCTCATCTATCGCATGCAGAAGTTCAACCTTCGAAAAGCGACTTCAGACGCCCATGTAGAAGAGACTCGATGAGTGGCCAGATGTAGCATGCCGCACGGGTGTCCGCTCGAGGCGAGCTTTTCTTTTCCCATATGAAGTTCCACAGCGACCGAATAGGTTATCTGGCACACTTTCTCCCATGGCAACACCTTGACGAGTTCGGGCTGATCTCCGCGTAACACTTCGTCATACTCGTCGAAGCTCACTCATGTTGGAAGTGGCTGACTGTAGG
>RFHM01000186.1 GCA_003696865.1 Acidobacteriota bacterium
TCTTTGATCGAAGCCAGTTTCTTCTCGATCTGCTTGATCTCGGGAAGCGAGCGTCTCCGTTTAACCTCATCGTAACTCATTCCAAATGCTTTTGTTGCGTTAATCACCGTAGCTGGAGAGACGCCAAAGTGCTTGGCCACAGAGACAAGCCCTTCTTTCTTGCCCTGGGCATACTTGATAATTTCTATGTACCTCTTGACCGTTTGTGGTCGTCGAGGCAACCTCAGGATTTTTGCTGTGCTCATGGTTTCTTATCGTGACCTCAAAGTTAGGTTTACGTTACTTTGATGCTACATACCGGAGGGAAGTTTACTCTAACGTCAATCGACCACTGAACTCGGGCTCACCTGTCCTCCCCGCCACCCGACTCCCATGAGTGATCCAAGACCGGATGGCCGAGCCCAACCCGGTAGGACCGTCGAATCGCTCCGGTGATGTAACGCTTTGCCCGCGACACTGCCTCCACGAGGCTGTACCCCCTCGCCAGCCCAGCCGCTATGGCCGAAGCGAAGGCACACCCCGTTCCATGAACACCGGAAGGAGTCGCGATCCGCTCCGCGGAAAACTCGTGGAACTCACCCCCGGCCAGCAGGATGTCGATCGCCTCGCGCGCCACACTCAAGTGACCTCCTTTGATCAGAACCGCTTGAGCACCCATTTGCTGAATGACTCGGGCGGCTTCTCTCATGTCTTCTCTCGTCCCAATACGGAGTCCGGTGAGCCGTTCCGCTTCGGGGATATTCGGCGTAACCACCGTAGCCTGGGGTAGGAGGATCTCGATCAGGGCTTGCTCTGCTTCGGGGGCCATCAATGGATCACCTGACTTGGCTCGCATGACGGGATCAACCACCAGCGGTCGAAGATGATGTGTCTCCAATGTCTTCCCAACCGCTTCGATGATCTCTCGGTTTGATAACATCCCCGTCTTCACCGCATGAATCTCGATATCTTCAAGAACGGCTCGCAGTTGATCGATGACCAGTTCGGCAGGGAGATCGAACACACGCCGCACTCCCTGCGTATTCTGTGCCGTTATAGAGGTCACCACCGAGAGACCATAGACTCCAAGCGCTGCAAAAGTCTTCAGATCTCCCTGAATACCCGCTCCTCCACCAGAATCCGAGCCGGCAATGGTGAGCACGGCTGGCTTGACCACATGACCTCCTGTCGAGCGCTCCGAACCACTCACGACTTCTACATCCTCACCCAATCAGGCCCCCCACCCCCCTCCGGAGGAACCCAATCGATGATCTGGTAGGGGTCCATGATGTCGCAGGTCTTACAGTGAACACAATTGGAGGCATTGATCTGTAGAGACTTCCGTCCATCTCCTGCCTCGACCATCTCATATACGTTGGCGGGGCAAAAGTGCTGGCAGGGATTTCCATACTCAATCGTGCATCGTTCCGTACAGATATTGAGATCCCGCACGCGCAAATGGCAAGGCTGGTTCTCCTCATGGGCCGTTCGGGAATAGTACACATCTGTGAGCTTATCGAACGTCACCCGTCCATCGACGACGAATTCCTGGCTCGGTGTTTCCACGCGCCGAATCTCGCTGAGCTTTTTCATCATGGTGTGACCGGGGTGACTCGGCATGGGGTCTTTCAATCCCCTTCCCCCGGTCAGCATCTGTACGACCGCATTGATCATCCCGAAAACGAAGCCCCGCTCGAAACTTTGATGGAAGTTCCGCGCTTTGTAAAGCTCAGTTTCCACCCAACTCTCCCGCAGAAGCTTCTCGTAGTAGCTGAGCTGCTGGGCTGAGTAGTCGCCTTTGAGCAGGGCTTGGAAGATGGCCTCAGCAGCCAACATCCCCGATTTCATGGCCAAGTGGATGCCCTTCAACCGCATCGAATTAAGAAATCCGCCCGAGTCCCCAATAATCAGAGCACCATCCACATAAGGTCTCGGAATGGAGTAGTACCCTCCTTCAGGGAGGCATTTGGCGCCATAGCGAATGAGCTGTCCTCCCTCCAGGAGAGAATAAATCGCCGGGTGAGCTTTGAATCGCTGAAACTCCCAATGAGGATCGAGCAACGGATCTTGATAGCTCAGCCCGATAACCAACCCGATGCTCACCAGCGTATCGGACAGGGCATAGATGAACCCTCCGCCAAAGGCTCGGTGACCTAGTGGATATCCCATGGTGTGAATGACCGTCCCCGATGGTAATCTCCCTGGAGGAACCTCCCACAATTCCTTCACACCAATCGAATAGAGTTGTGGGTTCTTTCCTCGATCCAGATGAAATGTCTCGATTAACCTCTTGGTCAGCGAGCCGCGCACGCCCTCTCCCAGGACAACGACCTTGCTCCGAATATCTACACCGGGTTCGTAGTTGGGCTTGGGCTGTCCATGTCTGTCCAGGCCCCTTTCTCCAGTCCGGACACCCACGACTCGTCCATTCTCGCAAAGAAGCTCTACACCGGGAAACTCCGGGAAGATATCGACCCCCGCCTCCTCTGCCTGCGCCGCCAACCATTTCACAAGTTGGCCAAGCGAGATAATATAGTGACCGTCATTGCTCAGCGGCGGCGGGGTGATCGGCGATACCAGCCGGTGCTTCTTGGTCAGCCACCATAGTCGATCTCGCTTCACATCCACCTGGACCGGAGCCCCCCGTTCCCGCCAATCGGGTACGAGTTCGGTCAATGCCCTGGGATCGAGAATGGCCCCCGATAAGCTGTGGGCCCCGACCTCTTTCCCCTTCTCAATAATGGCAATGTCCACGTGGAGAGGAGACTGAGTCGTCGTTTTATTATGCGAGTCGATGAGATGAGCCAGATGCAGGGCTCCACTCAGACTCGCCGGACCAGCTCCCACGAACAGAACATCGATCTCCAGTGTCTCTCGCTCTACTGCCATACGAATCCTCGGAACCCAGCAGGCTGCTATGTTAACACATGACTCGCTCAAACCGAAAGCGTTCCAACTTCCCCGACGATGCCCCATCTCCAGATTTCGACGCGTCTTGGTCCAGATGTGATCAATTTTTTCTTGACTTTGTTCCTTTGATTTCATAAACTGGTGTAGTCAAAAACGGTCAACGGAGGTTGCCACTGGATATGTTGGTGAACGATGAGGTCTTGACGTCAAAAGAGGTGATGGCTTATCTCCGAATCAGCAAACCGACGCTCTATCGGATGATCCGAGTCGGCGATTTGAGAGCGGTGAAGATCGGAAAAAATTACCGCTTCTTGAAGAAAGATGTGGAGCGCCTTCTGCGGGCGGAGTCAGAGTCAGTCAATACCCGGGGTGAATGAGTCATGGCCAAGGTCATTGCGGTAGCCAACCAGAAAGGAGGAGTAGGCAAGACCACAGTCGCCGTCAACCTGGCTATTGCCGCCGCACGAAATGGCTTGCAGACCCTTCTCGTCGATGCTGATTCCCAAGCCAATGCCACCAGCACCTTCTTTCCCAAGGAGGGAATCAGCCAGTCACTGTATAACGTTTTAGAAGAGGGACTTTCGGCTAAGCGGGTCATTCTTCAGACCAACATCATCAACCTCGATCTGCTCCCCTCAACCATTCAATTGGCTCGCGAGGAGACCAACTTCAATCCGGACACCTTCTTCAGACTGGAAGATGCCCTGATCGGACTGGACTATGACCTCACCTTCATCGATGCCCCCCCCAGCCTTGGCGTTTGTTTCACCCAGGCGCTGGTGGCCGCCGATTACTTGCTCATTGTCACCGTAGCTGGTAAGTTCGCCGCCGAGGGGATCGAGGATCTCAACGATTCCTATGAACGCATCAAGCGGCGATTCAACCACGATCTTCAGTTGCTGGGATGTGTACTGAACAAGTTTGATGGGCGAGTCACCGGACATAAAGAATCTAAGATGTGGTTGCGGGGTGTCTTCGGAAAAAAGGCGTTTAATACGATCATCCCAACCCATGCTGCCCTGGAGACGAGCCCCATCGCCGTTCCCGGCACCAAGAGCGATATCGCCTTTCAGCGACTGTTCGAAGAAATTGCTCCTCGCATCGGCATCGCCCTAGAGAGCAAGGAGGAAGTCGGTGGCGAGAAGGAAAAATAAACTTCCCTTACGAGAGGGAACAAAACTCTCTCCATTGACCGAAGAGGAGCGGCTCGCCAAACGAGCTCGTGGGCACCCCCTGGACGCTTTCCCTATCCGGCCCCGGATGTCTCGATGGCGAGAAGTCGAACCCGAGGAGACTAAGGCCCCTCCTGCGGTGAGCGATGCCATTGAACGTTCAGTTGAACGTTCAATTAAACGTTCAATTAAACGTTCAACTGAACGTTCAACCACCTCGATGGACGACAAGCAAATACGAGAGGCCTATGTCGCCCTCGATGCCACCCACACGGCATCGGAGGCCAAGATTTACGGCTACCTCTACCGACTCTCCATTGCCAAAGGCCAATCGACATGTCGCGCCTCACTTGCCGATTTTCAAAACCACGTTGGCCTTGCTAAGAATACGATTATCAAGGCATTGCGTGGCCTCTCTGAGAAACTGTCTATCGATGTCATCGAGCGCCGTCCGGGGTCTCGCATTGGCTCGCTCTACAGAGTTTACACCGTCAAGGAAATACTCAGTCGACGCAAAGAGGCGGGCATTGAAATCGATGAACTCAAGCGCATCGTCAAGAAAGGTTCAATTGAACGTTCAGCTGAACGTTCAATTGAACGTGCAAAAATTGAACGTTCAATGGTTCAAAAATTGAACGTTCAATTGAACGTTCAGGGAGAGGATAACCAACCTGATAACAAAGACTTACAACTAAAGGTTCAAACGCCTAAGAATTTATATTTAAGAAATGACGATGATGTTATCACATCATCGTCATATGGGGACGATGATGACGATGCACAAAACCAGATCCGCCGCATCTACTGTCACCTCACCGGAAATCCGTGGCGACCCGCCGACGCCAGCGCGGCGAAACAAATCGCCCACATTCCCATCAACCATGTCATTCTGGGCATCTGCTACTCGCTGGACCGCGCCAAAAACCACCGCGTCAACAGTCTCAAGTACTGCGTGCCGGCGATCGTAGACCATCATGAGGCGATGAAGGCGTTCCCCGAGAAAGAACTCACCGAAATCGCCTATACCCACATGTTGAGAATCAAGCAAGCGCAGAAAACCGGCGACTGGGAACCCGGCAGACGCCTTCACAAATCTGTCGAAAATGACTGAGGAGTCACAACTCATGACGGCGACCCCCATCCCATCCGTGTTTGAGAAGCAGTACTCCAGGAGCCA
>RFHM01000187.1 GCA_003696865.1 Acidobacteriota bacterium
TCGATCCCATCGTCGGACCGGAGGAACGGGTGATGTCCTTCTCGCAGCTCGAAGCGCGGGGTCAGCGGCTGGCTCAAGCACGGCCCGAACTCTATGAGCAACTGCGGTCGACGGTCAAACCGGATGATCTGGCGACCATCATCTATACATCGGGGACGACGGGCGAGCCGAAAGGGGTGATGCTCACTCATTGGAATCTCGCCTCCAACGCTCTGGCCATAGCCAGCGTGCTCAATTACGTCTCCGAGGACATCGTCCTCAGCATTCTCCCCCTCTGTCACGTTTTCGAACGCACGGCTTTTTACGTCTACCTCTATCAAGGCGTGAAGGTCTACTATGCCGAGAGCATCGATCGCGTTCCTCACAACCTCAGGGAAGTCCGTCCCACCATCGTCGTCGCCGTGCCACGTCTGTTCGAGAAGATGTACGAAGGCATCATCGCGCTGGCCGAACGGACGTCTCCTCTTCATCGCCAGGCGTTGAACTGGGCGGTCAACGTGGGCAAACGGTATGCGGAACGGCGAGCTGAAAATCTCCCCGTCGATCCCCTGCTCGCCTGGCAATACAAGCTCGCCTATCGACTGGTGCTCTCCAAGTGGCGATCGACGCTGGGGCTCGATCGGCTCCGGTACTTCATCTCCGGCGGAGCTCCGCTCTCCCGCGAACTCGCTCTCATCTTCTCCAGTGCGGGCATCGAGATTCTTCAAGGCTACGGACTGACTGAGACCTCGCCGGGCCTGACGTTGAATCCACCTGCTGCCAACAAACCGGGAACGGCGGGAAAACCGCTCCCCGGCATCGAGATCAGGATCGCCGAGGATGGCGAGATCCTGGCCCGAGGACCGAATGTGATGAAGGGCTATTACAATCGTCGGGAAGAAACGCAGCGCGCGTTCACCGAAGATGGCTGGCTCAAGACGGGCGATGTGGGCTACATCGACGAAGACGGATATCTCGTCATCACCGACCGGAAGAAGGATTTGATCAAGACGAGTGGTGGGAAATACGTCGCGCCCCAGATGCTGGAAGGACGCCTCAAACTCAGTCCGTTCGTCTCGGACGTCGCCGTGGTCGGCAACCAACGAAAATTCGTTTCCGCCTTGATCGTCCCCCATCTGGAGGCCGTCCTCGCCTATGCCGAGCAACATCACATCGCCTACGAGAACGCGTCCGAACTGCTTCGCGACCCACGCATCCTCGCTCTCTTCGAGCGAGAGATCGAAGAGCGCATGGCCGATCTCTCGCGATATGAACGGGTGAAAAAATTCGCTCTGTTGGAAGAACCTTTCTCCGTGGATAATGGAGAGTTGACGCCGACGATGAAGATCAGACGACGACAGATCGAAGCCAAATACAAGGATGTGATCGATGCACTCTATGCGGAGGCCAGCGTGTCCACGGTGGGATAACGAGAGGCCGATGCCATCGAGAAGGGCGAGAGCGTCCGCGCACCGGACGCCTCGGAGAATCCAGCGTATGGAGGAGGAATGATGAAACGAAAGATTGATCGCGTGGCTGTCTTAGGAGCCGGCGTGATGGGCTCGCAAATTGCCGCTCACCTGGCCAACGCCGGTATAGAAACCGTGTTATTAGATATCGTCCCCCGAGAACTCAGCGAGGAAGAAGCCGCTCAGGGCCTCACCCTGGAGTCGCCCGAGGTCCGCAATCGCATCGTTCGCCGGGGGCTGGAGTATGCCCGGAAAGTCAAACCCGCCGCCTTCTTCGTCCCGGAAGCGGCCGAGCTCATCAGGCTGGGGAACTTCGAAGACAACATGGACTGGCTCCAGGAGGTGGATTGGATCATCGAAGCGGTCGTCGAAGACCTGACCATCAAACGAGCACTCTTTCGCCGCGTCGAGCAACATCGACGACCGGGGACGATCGTGACCTCCAATACGTCGGGCATTCCCATCGCCCGACTGGGTGAGGGACTCTCAGAGGAGTTTCGTCAACATCTCCTCGGCACGCACTTTTTCAATCCACCTCGCTACATGCGCCTGTTGGAAGTCATACCCACCTCGGAGACGCTCCCCGACGTCGTCGAGACGATCGTCGATTTTTGCGATCGTCGATTGGGCAAGAACATCGTGTATGCCAAAGACACGCCCAATTTCATCGCCAACCGCATTGGCACGTTGGCGGCGCTCTATACCATCAAGGTGATGATGGAGGGCGATTACACCATTGAAGAAGTCGATGCCATGACGGGTCCGATCATCGGGCATCCCAAGAGCGCCACCTTCCGCACATTGGATCTGGCCGGACTGGATACTGCGGTGCGGGTGGCGCAAAACCTCTACGAGAGCGTCCCCGATGATGACAAACGCGATCTCTTCGTCGTTCCCGACTTCATGCAGGAGATGATCCGACGCGGCTGGATTGGCGAAAAAGCCGGTCAGGGATTCTATAAACGGGTGAAGACGCCCGAGGGACGAGAGATCCTGGCCCTCGATTACAAAACGCTCGAGTATCGTCCTCGCCAGAAGCCCAAGCTCCCGACGCTGGACATGGTGCGCAACATCGAGGATCTCGGCGAGCGCCTGCGCCGGCTCGTCTACAGCGATGACCGCGTGGGACGGTTCTTATGGAAGACGATGAGCGAGACGCTCGTCTACGCGGCCAATCGAGCGCCAGAGATCGCCGACGACATTCTGCAGATCGACCGCGCCATTCGCTGGGGATTCAATTATGAGTTGGGGCCGTTCGAAACCTGGGACGCCATTGGCGTGGACCGCGCCGTTCAACGCCTGAAGGAGGAAGGCCGCCCCATTCCTCAACTCGTCGAAAAGCTCCTGGCCACCGGGAAGACGAGCTTTTATGAGACTCGCGAAGGACAAAGATATTATTTCGATTTCAACAGCGGTGAGCACAAACCCGAACCACCTCGTCCCGGCGTGATCATCCTCTCTTCGTTGAAACAGCGGCAGAAGGTGATCAAGAAGAACGCCGGCGCCAGTCTCATCGATCTCGGCGACGGCGTGGCCTGCCTCGAATTCCATACCAAGATGAACGCCATCGGCGAGGACATCATTCAAATGATGAATTACGCCGTCAAGGAGGTCGAGCAGAATTTCGAGGGTCTCGTCATCGGCAATCAAGGCGAACATTTCTCGGCCGGAGCCAACCTCATGCTCCTGCTCCTGGCGGCGCAAGAGGGCGAATGGGATGAGATCGATCTCATGGTTCGCGCGTTTCAGAAAGCCAACCTCGCGCTGCGATATTCGGATAAGCCGGTCGTCGTCGCTCCTTTTGGCATGACGCTGGCCGGGGGATGCGAAATCATGCTGCGCGCCGATCGGGTGAGGGCGGCGGCAGAATCCTACATCGGCCTGGTAGAGGTCGGCGTGGGACTCATTCCCGCCGGCGGAGGAACCACGGAGATGCTCGCCCGCGCCCTGGATCGCGCGCCCAGGGATGAGGACGTCGACCTCCTTCCCTATGTCAGGGAGGTCTTCGAGCTCATCGGCATGGCCAAAGTCTCCACCAGCGCCGCCGAGGCCCGGAAGCTGGGATATCTCCGCGAGTCGGACAAGATCACCATGAACCGGGATCGCCTCATCGAGGATGCCAAACAAACCGTCCTGGCCATGGTGCGCGAAGGCTATCAACCGCCCAAGCCACGCAAGGACATTCCCGTATTGGGCGAGTCGGCGCTGGCCGCCTTGAAGCTGGGCGTTCACTTGATGTATCGCGCCGGGCAGATCAGCGAGTACGATCAACACATCGGCAACAAGCTCGCCTGGATTCTGTGCGGAGGTGATATCACATCGCCCACCACGATGCCCGAACACTATTTCCTCGATCTGGAGCGGGAAGTCTTCCTGCACTTGTGCGGCGAGCCCAAAACGCAACAACGCATGCAACACATGCTGAAGACGGGGAAACCGCTGAGGAATTAAGGTCGCCAGTATGATGGAATGAGCCGGAGAAAAATATCATCCATGAGGAGGACACGATGAGAGAAGCAGTGATTGTTTCGGCTGTACGAACGGCGGTGGGAAAGGCATCCAAAGGAACGTTGAAACACGTCCGCCCCGATGAGATGGCCGCGGTGGTCATCGACGAGGCCATCAAGCGCGTGCCCGGACTTCCACCGGAGGACGTCGATGACGTCATCATGGGCTGTGCCATTCCCGAAGCGGAGCAGGGCATGAATGTGGCGCGGATCGCCAGCCTGCGCGCCGGCATTCCCGTCTCGGTCCCGGCGATGACCATCAACCGGTTTTGTTCCTCCGGTCTCCAATCGATCGCCATGGCCGCCGAGCGCATCATGTGCGGCTTCGCCGACGTGATCGTTGCCGGAGGGACAGAATCCATGAGCCTGATCCCCATGGGCGGGCATAAAATTGCCCCCAACCCCTATCTGGTCGATCATTATCCCGACGTCTACCTGAGCATGGGGTTGACCGCCGAAAATGTGGCTCGGAAATACGGCATTTCGCGCGAGGAGCAAGATCGATTCGCTCTTCGTAGTCACCAGAATGCCATTCGCGCCATCGACTCGGGCAAGTTCAAAGAGGAGATCGTGCCTCTCACGGTGGATATCGAACGCGTCACGCCCGACGGACGCCGGGAGGTGCACACCATCATCTTCGATACCGATGAAGGTCCGCGGCGCGATACGTCGATGGAAGCGCTGGCCAAACTGAAGCCCGTGTTCGCCGTCAATGGAACGGTGACGGCGGGGAATTCCTCTCAGCGCAGCGACGGGGCCGCCGCCGCGGTCGTCATGTCGCGCCAGCGCGCCGAACAGTTGGGAGTCCAGCCCCTGGCTCGTTTCGTGGCCTTCGCGCTGGGAGGGGTCCCGCCCGAAGAGATGGGCATCGGCCCGGTGGAGGCCATTCCCAAGGCGCTGAAGATGGCCGGCCTGGACATGAACGACATCGAGCTCATCGAATTGAACGAGGCCTTCGCCGCCCAATCGTTGGCGGTGATCAAACATCTCGAACTCGACCTGAACAGGATCAACGTCAACGGTGGCGCGATCGCGCTCGGCCACCCGCTCGGCTGTACCGGAGCGAAATTGACGGCGACGCTCCTTTACGAGATGAAGCGACGTGGCGCTCGCTATGGCATGGTCACCATGTGTATCGGCGGTGGCATGGGCGCGGCGGGTATTTTCGAACGCCTCGGTTGATGCATCCGTCGATGGCACGACATTCCAGCTTCAAAGAGAGGAGGTCAACTATGACGGCTATAATGGACGAAAAAACATTCGCCAAAGGCGGCGGATTCTTGCTCCAGGAGACGCCTCCAGAGCGCGTCTTCATCCCGGAAGAATTCACCGACGAGCATCGCATGATCGCCCACACGACCGAGGAATTCGTCAAGAACGAAGTCACTCCTCATCTGGAGGAAATCGAACATCAGAACCTGGAACTGGTCGTCGATCTGTTGCGCAAGGCGGGACAATTGGGATTACTGGCCGCCGGCATTCCCGAGAAATATGGGGGGCTGGGATTGGACAAGATCAGTCTCACGCTGATCATGGAGAAACTGGCCGGCGTGAGCTCGTTCAGCGTCTCCCACGGAGCGCACACGGGCATTGGCACCGAACCTCTGGTCTATTTTGGAACCGAGGAGCAGAAACGGAAATATCTCCCCAAGCTGGCCACCGGGGAGTTACTGGCTGCCTATGCCCTGACCGAGCCGGGTTCCGGATCGGATGCCCTGGGCGCTAAGACGCGCGCCGAGCTCAGTCCCGACGGCCGGCACTACATCCTCAATGGAACGAAAATGTGGATCACCAATGCCGGTTTCGCCGATCTGTTCACCGTATTCGCCAAAGTGAATGGCGAGAAGTTCACGGCTTTCCTGGTCGAACGGACCTTCCCCGGTTTCACCGTGGGGCGCGAAGAGAAGAAGATGGGCATTAAAGGATCTTCCACCTGCGCCCTCAACCTGGACAACGTTCCCGTGCCGGTCGAGAACGTGCTCGGTGAGATCGGCAAGGGCCACAAGATCGCTTTCAACAGCCTCAATCTGGGCCGATTGAAGCTGGCCGCCGGCTGCATCGGTGGGTGCAAAGTAGCATTCGATCACGCCGTGTCGTATGCCAAGGAACGTCATCAATTCGGTCGGGCCATCTGCGAGTTTGGTCTGATCAAACATAAACTCGGCGAGATGGTCATTCGCACCTGGGTCAATGAGAGCATGGTGTACCGCACCACGCGAATGATCGACGAGGCCCTGGAAGGCGTTGACATCGATGATATGCCCGCCCAGATGAAAGCCATCGAAGAATATGCCATCGAATGCGCCATCAACAAAGTGATGGCCAGCGAAGCGCTCGACTACGTCGTCGATGAAATGGTGCAGATCTACGGCGGGTACGGTTACAGTCAGGAATATCCGGCCGAGCGCGCCTATCGCGATGCTCGCATCAATCGCATCTTCGAAGGGACCAATGAAATCAATCGATTGTTGACCACCGACATGCTCTTGCGGCGCGCCGTCAAAGGGCGTCTTCCACTCATCCCGGCAGCGAGAGCATTGAAAGACGAACTGCTGGCCGGGCCTTCGCTTCAGGAGGACGAAGGCGAATGGCTCGGCGCGGAGAAACGCCTGCTGGCCAACAGCAAAAAGGTCGCTCTGCTCATCGCCGGCATGGCCATGCAGAAGTACATGGAGGCGCTGGCCGAAGAGCAGGAGATCGTCGGCGACATCAGTGACATCGTGATGGAGGTCTACGCGATGGAGAGCGCGCTGTTGAGAACGCTCAAGTTGATCGCTCAACGTGGTCCCGAGGCGGCGAGCCTTCAGGTGGATATCACGCGCACCTATATCAACGATGCCGTCGAGCGCATCGCGGCGCGGGCGCGACATGCTCTGGCGGCGATCGTCGAGGGCGACGAACTGAGGACCTATCTTGGCGCGCTCCGGCGATTGACGCGTCACACGCCGATCAACACCGTGGCCACTCGGCGTCGGATCGCCGATGCCATGATCGAGGCGGGGCGATACGCGCTGTGAAGTGATGGTCTACCACCAGGACGTGGAACGTTGATGGGGGCGGCCCCGACGTCGCATCTGCTCTCCGGCTCGCCTCCGACGTTTCACGTCGTTCTTCTTTCGCCTTTCGCGCCGTACACTTCGGCAGTCGTCACCCAAGGGCGGAATCGGTTATGCGACTATACACGTTATCCATTCCAACGCCGTTCTCCGTCGGACCGGTCAACGTCTTTCTCATTGTCGAAGATCCCATCACACTGGTGGATACGGGTCCAAAAACTGATGAAGCATTCCGCGCTTTGCGCGATCAGGTGGAGGCGCGAGGCGTTCGTCTGGAACAGATCCGCCGCATCGTCATCTCACACGCCCACGAGGATCACGCCGGTCTGGCCGCTCGCCTCAAAGAGATCTCCGATGCCACCGTCTACGTGCATCCCTGGGATGCTCCCCGACTTCGCCAAGACGCCGATGATCATAGAGCGCGCTCCCTGCTCCGACGCGTCGGCGTCCCCCCTCACGTCGTGGAAGCGTTCCAGACGCAGCGACGGCGCTATCGCGCTCTGCTCGACCCGATACCCGATGTTCATCTCCTCGACGAGGGCGACGAACTCGCCTTCGAGGTACGATCCTTCCGGATTGTGCACACGCCGGGACACACGCCGGGACATATCTGCCTGTGGCGTCCGGGCAATCGCACCTTGCTGGCCGGCGACACGATTTTGAAGCGCATCACGCCCAATCCCATCATGAGCCCCGATCCGCGAGATGACCGCCGCCGGTTCCCCTCCCTCCGCATGTATCTCCAATCGCTGGCCCGGTTACGCGATCTGGCTCCCACCCTCATCTATACCGGGCACGGTCGGGAGGTCGATGACGCCGGCGCGTATTATACGAACATGCAACGACACGTTCGCCGTCGGCAGTCGCGGCTGCTGGAACTGTTTCCGCCTCAGGCGGTGACGGCGTGGGAGATATCGCTGAAGCTCTTCCCCGAGGTGCGCCAGGAACAACGATTCCTCGCCCTCTCGGAGACGAGCGCGCACGTCGATTTCGCTTGTGAGCAGGGACGACTCCAGCGCGAAGAACGAGAGGGCATCGAATATTATCGATTGACGTGAGCGATGACCTGCTCCCAGACCCGCTCCATCGTGGCCACCATTTCATCCTGAGGGACGAAATCGAAGCTGGCGTCGAGCACGATAGTGGACACTCCCAACTGCTCGTATTGCCTGATCCGTTCGATCATGGCCTCTGGTGAGCCGACCAGACCATGACGGCGACGCGCCACAGGATCATCGGCGAAACTCAACCGCAACCGGATGGAGATCTCGAACGTGGAGAGGTCTCGACCGTGCTCCCGGGCGATATGTCGGAGATCGGCCAGCTTGATCTGGAGTTGTTCGGGCGATAACCCCACCGGATGCCAGCCATCGCCCAACGCCACCGCGCGACGGAGAGCGGCGCGGCTCGTGCCGCCGATCCAGATGGGGGGATGCGGCTTCTGCACCGGCTTGGGTTCACATCGAGCGTCGGAGACGCGATAGAAGCGCCCTTGAAAGTGAGGACGATCGCTCGTCCACAACTCTTTCACCAGCCGGAGAGCCTCATCGGTGCGAGCCCCGCGCTCGGCAAACGGCACGCCCAGCAGATCGAATTCTTCCTTCATCCATCCCACCGCCGCACCAAAGATGACCCGTCCTCCCGAGAGCCCATCCAGCGTAGCGACGATCTTGGCGACCTCGATCGGATGCCGGTAAGGTAGAATGGTCACGCTCGTTCCCAGTCTGATCTTCTCTGTGCACCCGGCCAGATAACTCAGCACGGTGAATTGTTCGTAAATGTGGCTACTGAACTTGGCCACGTGCGGTTCGGGGATGATGAGATGATCCATGGCCCAGACGGAATCGAAACCCAACGCCTCGGCCCGTCGGGCTACAGCGACGATGGCCTCGCGACTCCCATGAGGCCCGAAATGAGGTAAATGAAATCCGAATCTCATCGTCCCACCTCCTCGATCTTCGATTCTCCAATCCGGATGTGCTTGGCAAAAACGCCGGCCTTCACGCCGTCACACCTCGGAATCGGACATCCGCCAACATACGATCTTCTGGGGCACGAGCTTGATGACCGGACACGCGGTGAGATCCATCTTCTCATACTGGCGATACTTTTGTCGCAGCAGAACAATGGCTCGCTGCCGCTCGTCGCCCTCCCAGAGGATCTCGGCCCTGGCCTGTACGATGGCGTAGCGCAGCTTGCTCCAATCCTCGTCGTACGCGTCGATGATGAGACAAACGTTAGGATTGTCTCGAATATGACGAACGCGCCGGAGACGCTCCACCGGCACGCGCTTGGGTTTTCGATCGATCGCCGAATAGAAGCGTTCTCCATCATAGACGTAACAAATGGGCACGACGAGGGGCTGGCCGCTTCGACTCGCCGTCGCCAGCCGCGCTACTCGACTCTCTTGAAGAAACGCGCGCCATGTCCCCGTCATCGTATGTCAAAGTATGATCGCGGCTCCCAGAGGACGTCAACCGAAGTGAGTTCTGCCGCAGCCATTGCGCGAGGACCGATTTTCATCTACATTACCTTCCCAACCTTCAGTGTGGCGAGGCGATGATGATCACCGTATTGGCCGGAGGGAGCGGTGCCGCCAAATTCATCCGTGGGCTGGTGGAGATCATGCCACAGGAAGAGCTCACCATCATCGGCAACACCGGCGATGATGTCACCGTATGGGGTCTCCACGTCTCGCCCGATCTGGATACGGTGATGTACCTGCTCGCCGGATTGCTGGACGAAGACCGGGGCTGGGGCATCACAGGCGACACATTCACTTGTCTTCGAAGTATGGAGCGATATGGAGAGATGACCTGGTTTCAACTCGGAGACCGCGATCTGGCCACGCATATCGTTCGAACGCGCAGCCTCCAGCAGGGACTCACGCTCACGGAGGTGACGGAAAAGCTCTGTCGCGCTCTCGGCGTGCGCGCTCGCCTTCTCCCCATGTCCGATGATCGCGTAGAGACCAGAATTCACACGCCTCAAGGAACCCTCTCATTTCAGGAGTTCTTCGTTCGGGAACGCTGGGCCAGCCCGGTGACCGGCGTGAGCTATGAGGGCAGCGATCGCGCGCGGCCCGCGCCCGGCGTCATCGAAGCGATTCAGTCTTCGGCGGGCATCATCATCGCGCCCAGCAACCCTATCACCAGCATCGGTCCCATCCTGGCCATCGCCGACATCCGCCAGGCGCTCAACCGTTCGGTGGCTCCGGTCATCGCCATCACCCCTATCGTCGGCGGACGGGCTGTCAGCGGACCGGCGGGCAAGCTCATGCGGGCGTGTGGCTATGAGGTGTCGGCTCGGGGCGTGGCCGAGGTCTACAGCGACTTCGTCGATGTCCTCATCATCGACGAGCAAGACGCGGCACTGGCCGAGGAGATCGAGCGGCTGGACATGCGGGCCGTCGTCGCCCCCACCCTCATGTCGGATCTGACCACAAAGATCGACCTGGCGAAGCGCGTCCTGCAACATCTATGATCCCACGTTCTGAGTTTCTGGACGATCTCCATTCAAGTAGCTCGACAACCTACCGCGAGATCCTTTATGCCTCGACGAGTTCGATCTTGAGTTTCGCATTGAGCGCAGCGGCTATCTTCTGAAGCGTCCTCAGTTCCACGTTCCGTCCGTTCTCCACGCGAGAGATGACAGCCGCGCTGGTATGGACCTTGGCAGCCAGTTGCGTCTGGGTGAGCCCACGTTTCTCCCGAAGTCGAGCCAGGCTCACAGCCAGGTGAAGGACGTCCAGTCCTTCCTCAAAAGATTCCCTCACCTCGGGCCGAGCCAATGCCCGTTTCTTGAATTCTGCATATCTATTTTTTCGTCTTTTTTTCATATTGCTTCTCCTTCCGTCGGATATCTTTCTTCATCCGCTTCCACGCTGTTTCCTTCGCTCGCTTTGGAATACGCCGCGTGCGCTTTCGAAATCCGTGGAGCAGAATGAACGCCCTGTTGACGTCACTATAGTAAAGGATGCGATAGTGTGCATTTCCATAATGCGCTCTCAATTCCCGTAACCTTCCCTCCACCTGGCTCGAGAAAGGAAACGGCAATGAGGGACCGTAATCTTCCAACAATTGGAGCACCTGCAGCACTTTTCCCAGATGTCTCTCTGGAAGGGCGTTGAGAAACTCCTCGACAGGAGCGCGTCCCTGTTCATCCTCGTAAAACTCCACTTTCCATGTCACATCGAAAAAAATATACCTTTAAAAGTATAAAAGCAAGCTCGCCAGTCAGAGGGTGCACATTCCCGTTCGTGGAGTCGTTGAATGTTTTGATCCTGAAGCGAGCGAGTCGTTGGGGTGATCCATGCTATTGATCTTGAATTTCCTGGAGAGACGACAGAAAATATAGGCTTGTGCGAACCCGGAAGACCGATGATCAATGTGCTCATTCCGATAAAGGATTTTGCGCGGGCTAAGCAGCGGCTCCAGGCGATATTGTCGCCTGACGAGCGATGGCGGTTGGCCGAAGCGATGTTCTCCGATGTACTCGATGCGCTCCTGTCAACGTTCGATCCAGAGTGCATCACCGTGGTAACCAGGGATGAACGGGCGATCGCTATGGCCGCCGAGAGGCATATCCCGGTGATTCAGGAATCGGAGAATCGCGGCGAGACCGAGGCGGTAGCGCTGGCCGTCGAGGCGCTGATCCAACGGGACGTTCAAACGATGCTCGTCATTCCCGGCGATATCCCCCTGATCACCGGTCAGGATATCCAGGAAATCGTCGAGGCGGGGCGCTCGGCGGACGTCGTCCTGGTTCCGTCGCGCGATGGGCGAGGAACCAACGCGGCATTGTTGACGCCACCGGACGCGTTGCCGCTGAGGTTTGGCAA
>RFHM01000026.1 GCA_003696865.1 Acidobacteriota bacterium
CAGTTTGGCCGAGAAGTTTCCCACCGTGGAACTCGATGCCGCTATCACCAACCTGTTCTACCACCTCAACTTCATGCACGATTATCTGTATCGGCTGGGGTTCGACGAGGCGGCGGGGAACTTCCAACTGGATAACTTCGGGCGAGGAGGCCTCGATGGTGATCCCGTCCTGGCGGCCCCGCAACACAGCGGCTTCAACAACGCGTTCTTTGGGGCTCCCGAAGACGGTCAATCCGCGTTCACCGGCTACTTCTTCTTCACGGCTCCGCCTTTCCGCCAGGTTGACTCTGCTTTCGATGCCGACGTGATTTATCATGAATACGTTCATGGTCTGACCACGCGTCTGGTCGGCAATCGCTTCGATGCCGCCGCCTTATTCGGTCGGCAAAGTGCGGCCATGGGCGAGGGGTGGAGCGATATCTATTCGG
Organism: Acidobacteriota bacterium; assembly: GCA_003696865.1. Taxonomy (GTDB): domain Bacteria; phylum Acidobacteriota; class Blastocatellia; order HR10; family J050; genus J050. Next base: position 429 of record RFHM01000026.1, read on the forward strand.
TGAGCATCACCAACGATCCGGTGACCGGCGAGTACAGCACCGGAGATCCGACCGTAGGCATTCGGACGGTCAACTACGCTTCCAGTCCTCTCGTCTACGGCGATTTCGGCAATCGGTTAGGGCCGCTCACCCGGTTCGGCATCGAGGGGGGCATCGCCCTGGACCACACGTTCATTCCAGAGGTGCATTTCGATGGCGAGATCTGGGCTTCAACGTTGTGGGATTTGCGGAGCGCGGTGGGTAAACAGACGTTCGAGCAGTTGATCACCGACGCGCTGAAGTTCACCCCTTCACAGCCCTCCATGCTGGATGGGCGCGATGCGCTTCTGATTGCCGACCTGGCGACCTATGGTGGGGCTCATCAGGCAGCGATCTGGACGGTCTTCGCTGCTCGCGGCATGGGCGTCTCGGCGCGCGCCGATAGTGGCGATGATACCGTCGTCTTACAAGCGTTCGATACGCCATGGAATCCTTTGCCGCCAGGACGAGAGACGATCTTCTTTGACGACATGAACGCGGGCGAGAATGGATGGACGGTGGAAGGAGAAGATGGTCAGGGAGGCCCGGCGCTCTGGCATTTATCCAATCGGCGCGGCAGAGCCTGGTATTACGGTCGCGAGGATACGGGCAATTACGATACCGGCGCGCGCAATTTTGGCGCGCTCACCTCGCCAGTGATTGAGCTGCCGTCGATTCCATCCGATAGCGCCATCATTCTGGAATTCGACCACTTCTTCCGCGGCAGCCTGTTCTCCAGTCTCACCGACAACGGCTACATTCGGATCATCGATGTCGCCAGTGGGGAAATGAAGCAAAAAGCCATCGTCTCTGACAACACGGTGGGCTTCCGCGGCGGCGAGTTCTTCCAGCACGAGGCCATCGATATCTCGGAATTCGCCGGCCGATCGATTCAGATCCAGTTTTATTTTGACACCATCAACGAACGTCGGAATGACGCCGAAGGCTGGTACATCGACAATGTGCGCGTCAGTCGGCGCGTTCCCTGAGATTCGTGATGGAGCGCATTCTCTCCGTGGTGAAGGCGAAGCTCGACTTCGCCTCACCGCGGAATTCGCCGCCGATCGGGGCTGACGCATCACTGCTGACAGACGATGAGTTGAGGACCGCGGGGATGTCGCGTTCCCGTCATTGGAGTTCGATGTAATCGCGCAGGGCGCGCAGGAACTGATTCTCTATCACGCCCTTGGACGGGCACTTGACCCAGCTATTAGAGAGGACGTTCTGAGCCAGTCCTTCGATGAGGGCAACCACTGTCACGTGGGTGCCGGTGGCATCGACGGGGCTGATGCGAATCTCTAACCGATAGCGGCCGCTGATCCAGGCGCGGGCTTCGGCCGCCGGAAGCTCGGCGACGTGTTGAAGTTCGGCTCGGCTGACGGCACTGCCCCGAGCAAACACATAGGGTTTGGTGACGAACAGGCCTTCGCGAGGGCGACTCTTCTCCTCGTCCAGCGTGAGGCCCTGTTCTTCGATGACGTGTGGAATGGCCTGAGCGACAACGGTCAGGGCGGCGCGGAAGAGGTAGGGATTGGGGAGAAGTTCTTCAACGGTCTTCTTTCCGAATCCAAAGCCGCCGGGGGTTCCTGAACGTGGCGTGTCCGGGTTGGGTGGGGGCTTCCGAGGATCTTGCCCCATGGCGATCGAGGCGAGACCGATCAGGCAAATGAGTAAACTCGGCACCCACTTCACGTCGTTGTTTCCTCCCGTGGCAATACTAGAGAGTTTTGCTCTGTTTGGCAACTCTCCGGGATCGAGCGGCGCGCATTCTGGAGTCTCCCCGTCCCGAATTGGCGCCCGTTCTCAAGAAGCGGCCCGAGCGCGCGTCCCGACGCTCTCGCTGGCGGCGAGGGAGAAAAGCCCACGCATCATGAGCGATTGAGAAGTTCGCGTTTGAGGAGCTTGCCGGTGGGACCTTTGGGGATCTCGTCGATGAATTCGATGAGGGTGGGGCATTTATAATCGGCCAGCCGCGCGCGGCAGAAGGCCATGAGTTCCTCTGGCCGACAGTCGACACCTTCCTTGAGGACGACGAACGCTTTGACCGCTTCTCCGTAGAGTTCATCGGGCACTCCCACGGTCGCCGCTTCTCGCACTGCCGGGTGTTGATAGAGCACCTCGTCGATCTCGCGCGGATAGATATTCTCGCCCCCGCGGATGATCATGTCCGACTTACGATCGACCACGTAGAAGAAACCGTCCTCATCCCGGTAGCCGAGATCTCCAGTGTGAAACCAGCCGTGGCGAAATGCTCGTCTGGTCGCTTCGGGATTCTTGAAATAGCCCTTCATGACGTTCTCGCCGCGGAGGACGATCTCGCCAATCTCGCCGGGGGGAAGCTCTCGGTCCTCATCGTCGAAGATTTTCATCTCGTTGCCGATGGGCAATCCCACTGAGCCGAGTCGGCGACGTTCGTCGGGCGGATTGAATGTAGCGCGACAGGTGCATTCCGAGAGTCCGTACCCTTCGATGACCGGGCAGTTGAACCGATTCTCGAATTCCTCCATCACCGGCACGGGGACGGGGGCCGAGCCACAGAGCGCGAATTTCAGTCGACGCGTATCCAGCCCTTCGGGAATGCCCGCCGGATAGGCGTTCAGGAGCATAGAGAGCATCGTGGCCACCGATCCAAATGTCGTCACGCCATACTCGGCGATGAGCGACCAATGACGACGGACGCTGAATTTAGGCGATAACACTATGCTGGCGCCGACCGTGAGCGGCGTGAGCGTGGTCACGGCAACCGCATTCATGTGAAATAACGGCATGATACAGAGGAATCGATCCTCGGGGGTGAAGTGCAGCCAATCGGCGATTTGGCGAGCGTTGACCATCAGATTGCGATGCGTGAGGAGCACGCCTTTGGGACGACCGGTCGTCCCCGACGTGTAGATGATGATCGCCTCGTCGTCGGGGTTGATCGTCGTAGAGGGGATGACCGGAGAGAGCCGTTCTACCTCCGAGCGATAATCGATCGCCCCATCGACATGGGCATCGGTGAGGATCACGCGCTCGACGTTCACATCCCGACGGATGCTCTCCACCGTCGGCCAGTAATCTGCCTGCGTCACCAGGAATCGCGCTTCGGAGTGGTTCAAGATGTATCGAGCTTCGGGTCCCTTGAGGTGAGCATTAATGGGGCCGGCGATGGCTCCCAACGTCCAGCACGCGAAATAAAACAGAACGAACTCCGTGCAATTGGGCAGCCAGAGGCTGACGATATCTCCTTTGTCGACGCCGAGACGGTGGAGGAAATGGGCCGTTTGAGTGACGCGACGATGAAACTCTCTATAGGTGAATGTCCGTCCCTCGCGCTCGGCGATGAGAAAGATTTTATCGGGCCATTGCTCGGTTCGAGAGGCGAGGAGTTCTCCGATATGAGCGACCACCACGCACCTCCTTATCCTCGAGCGTCACCCACTCACCCCATCTCTCTCTTTGGGCAGACGCTTGGGCCACTCTTTCTCCGGGGGAGGCAAGACGAGATTATCCAGGTTGAGCCGGAGCATTCCTCCGGCATCGGTGAATCCGGGAAAATACCGGAACCGGCGACGGCGCCAGAGGAAGATGAGCACGCCCAGTGCCACACCGATGATGAACGCCAGCAAAAGCGAGAGGCCGATGAGACCGAACGTCGTCAACAGCCAATCTATAGTGAGCACTGGCCGTCCTGGCTCGATGGATCGCAGGTACTCGAAGGGGTTCTTGCCCAGCCAGTGAACCGAGGGAGCGTAGGTGATCTGGTCGACGAGCCGCTGCATCGCCGCCCGATGTTGGACGTTGACCGCTTCGATGATGAAGTTCCCCTC
>RFHM01000188.1 GCA_003696865.1 Acidobacteriota bacterium
ACCATGAACTCTACGCGCTCCATCCCATTCTCGGCGGGGACGTCCCTGACCGGACGAAAGGTCACTACCATCCGACCATGTTCCATGGCCAGCGCTTTCATCTCATCCATGACGCGCTCGGCCAACCAACGGGCCGCTTTCTTGCGCCGCTCGGTCAACAGCCGAGCGCGCTCCAGGTACTCCCGCTCCAGCGCCGAGAGGTGCCGTTCCAGCTCCTCCCGAGAAGCCGCCGACGAAGTCAACCGTTCCAGTTTCACCTTCATCTCGTTCCAGCGGTCGATGACATCACTCAACCGGGGGCCATATTTGCGCTTGAGTCGGGAGAGTTCCGCCAATCGCTCCTCCACCCACTCCAACCGGTCCGGTGAGGCCGTCATGCCGGCCACATACTCACGAAGGAAAATGGAGGCTTCCTCGAGCCCCGCTCGCGCACTCTCCAGATACCCGACCAGGGGTTCGAATCGGTCGTCGATCTCGCAGAGCCGCTCGACGAGATGTCCCACCCGAGCGATCATCGTCAACGCCGCGTCATCGGCCTCATAGAGACGCTCATAGGCCTCCGAGGCCAATCGCAGGAGTTCCTCGGCGCGGTGGAGAAGGCGTCGCTCCTTCTCTAACTCCTCATCCTCTCCAGGGCGTGGGTTCACTCGCTCGATCTCGTCGATCTGGAATCGATACATGTCGATCATTCGCAGACGCTCCGCTTCGGACCCCATCAACGCTTGGAGTTCCTTCCATCGCTCGCGATACCGTCGACAAACGGCATTCACCTCGGCGCGAAGCTCCATGGCATCGGCGACCTCGTCGAGGAGATCCAATTGTGCTCCCGGTGCCAACAGCGACTGGTAGTCCCCTTGCCCATGAATATCGACCAGATAGGGCCGCACCTCCCGAAGCAGAGAGACGGTCACCAATCGGTCATTGATGAAGGCGCGCGTCCGGCCATCCCGATGGATGTGCCGACGAATGATCATTTCATTCGGGGATACCTCCATACCCGCTCGGGCCAGGCAGTTTCTCACCGGGCTGGTCGATTCAATAGAGAAGATCCCCTCCACCCAAGCCTCCGATGCACCTGTCCGGAGCATCTCCTGGGACGCGCGGGCGCCCATGAGGAGCGAGACGGCGTCGACGATGATCGACTTACCCGAGCCCGTCTCGCCAGTGAGGAGGTTCAGGCCAGGCTCCGGCTCTATCTCCACATCGGAGATCACCGCCAGGTTCCTGATCCTCAGATACTTCAACATGGCATGCGTAGTCTATCACAAAACCCCCACAAAGTCATCTCACCAATTCTCGATAATTTTCCAGGCCCCATGGCTTCAATCGCCCCTCCCCACAACGAACTTCACCCTCTATTATAGCCCGAAGAGAGCAGACGGCAATGGTCGCGGAAGTTATCAACTCATCTGCTCCATCCGTTCGACGGGCAACCTCCGAGTTAGTTGACATCGGCGCGAGAAGCCCGATACAATCACCCTTTCAGTTCAGAGAGAGCGACACGATCTATGCACACACAACCATTCGACTTCTATTACCTCATCCAGCAGGCGTCTGCACCGACCAAGCTCGTCGTTCTGATATTGCTCATCTTCTCGATCGTCTCCTGGGCCATCATCCTGAGCAAGCAAAGATCGTTCAGCCGAGTTCGACACGAAAGTCAGGGATTCATCGCCTTGTTCCGGCGGTGCGCCCAATGGACGGACGTCTATCCTCACTGTGATCAGTTCAAGCGGAGCCCCTTAGTCAGCCTCTTTCTGGCCGCCTATGAGCAATGGGTGGACACTGCGGATCCCGATCAAGAGGAACATCCTCTCCCCTCTCGATCACTCGTGCAGGTGGAGCGGGCTTTGAAGCAAGCGGCCATCGTCGAAACCGAGCGTCTGGAGAGGCATCTCTCCTGGCTCGCCTCCATCGCGACATCCTCGCCGTTCATCGGGCTGTTCGGCACGGTTATCGGCATCATCATCGCCTTCCAGGGGCTGTCGGTTCAAACCCAATCCTCCATCCAAACCGTCGCGCCCGGTATTGCCGAAGCCCTCGTGGCCACCGCCGCGGGCTTGTTTGTGGCCATCCCCGCTTATATCGGATATAATTACTTCCTGGCGCGGGTGCGCGAGTTCACGGGTGTGTTCAGTGAATTCTCGTTGGAACTCCTCAATGCAATCGAACGGAGCCTCTCACGCGATGGCATTTTTAGATCTTGAAGGAAAAGCTCAAACCTCCCTGTCTGAGATCAACGTCACTCCACTCGTTGACGTCATGCTCGTCTTGCTGGTGATTTTCATGGTCACCGCTCCGATTCTCCAGACGGGCATTCAAGTGAACCTGCCTCGGACCCGGACAGCGGAACCGGATCTCGCTCCACCCAAGGCGATCATCATCACCGTGGATCGAAGGAGTAATCTCTACCTCAGCGTGGGGCGCGTGGTCTCTACCACCCCTGTCAACGTGAACGAGTTCCCCAAGGTGCTCGAGGAAAAACTGGCCGAGACGGGAGAGCGGAAAGTCTACGTTCGTGGTGACGGTGACGCCCCATGGCGTACCATTGCCTACGTGCTCGGTCTCTGCAGGCGGGCTGGAGCGACGGTCCGCGTGGTGACCGAACTCGCCGAAGAAGAACCGTAATGGGAGGATGATCCTACGGACGCGCCACAAAACGATCCTCTGGTCGTCGTACGGTGATCGTGCCTTCCGGCGTGGATTGGTCATCTCCAGCGCTGTGCATGTGGGGCTTCTGCTGGCCATCGTCTTGGTCGAATCCCTTCGACCGGCTTCCTCACCTTTGCTATTGGCCGGCGGCCAGAATGTGGGAGGACCGGCCATGGAAGTAGGCGTGGTTGGAGCTTCGGAGTGGTTCCGTCTGCGGCGAGAGCTGGATGTTGATGATTTCGACCAACAGTCTACCCTCGTCCGCTCCGCTGAGGATAACATGAAGCCCCCCCCCGAGTCCTCTCCCGAGCTCCTACCCGAACTCAAACGAACTCCCCCCCATGAGGCTCCCGATCGACCGCCCAACCCCGATGCTGACCGCCCCCATCCTCGAAGAAAGGCGGCAGGGGCAGCGTCGACGAGAGCGCCGATCGACGGCGCGTGGTCTCCGTCACCCGGAACGCTCTCCGGCGGCGTGGGCATCGCTCTGGATCGATCGACGCCGGCGGGAATCCCGGCTGGCTCCGAGTACGGTCGCCGCCTCCAGCAAGCACTGGTCAGCTACTATCGATTGACTCCCAATGGCCAAACTCCCCGCTACGTCATCGTGCGTATCCGCATCGCCCGGTCCGGGCACATTCTCTCCATCGAAGGTGGGCGGCTACGGCCAGAAGCCTTCATCCGCAGGAGCGGAAACATCGTCGTTGATACGCGCGTCGTCGCCGCGCTTCTGGAGCTCGATCGCCACCCCATTCCCTTCCCACCGGATTTCTTGCCCGGAGTTCCAGAAGCCGTCGTGGAGATCTACTTTCAGTATTAAGAGTGAGCTTATGTTTCAAAATAAATGCTTAAAACAAAATTTCGCCCTTTTCACCTCCCTGTTGATCGCGGCCCTCTCGCCGATCATCGCGCCGGACGCGGTGGCGAGGTCTGGACAGGAACCACCCGCCAAGCCCCTGCGGGAGCAACTGAATCGAATCATTGTGCGACCAGGCCGTGGCGCCGTGATGGCTATTCCCCGCTTCATCACCAACGATGACGGGGCCGCCTCGCTCGCCGAAGAACTCCGGGGGATTATTGATGCCGATCTCGATTTCGCTCGAGTGGTCAACATCCTCGGTCAAAGCCTCTACCCCAAAACGAAGATCTCCGACCCCCTTCACATCGATTTCTCCGCTTGGCGCCGCCCCCCCGTTCAACCGGACTATCTTCTCGTCGGCACGACGATGACCAACGCCGAACACGTGCTGGTGGAGGTTTTTCTCTACGACGTCCAGGCGGGCGGGCGTCTCTTCTCCCGACAGTATCGAGGAACGCGACGAACCCTGCGGAGCCTCGCCCACCACATCGCCGACGATGTCGTCATGCTCCTCACGGGAACAAAGGGGATCGCCAGCTCGAAAATTGCCTTCGTATCGCGGAGAACGGGGCATCCAGAAATCTACATCATGGACTATGACGGCTGGGGGGTTCGGCGATTCACTTATGATCGTTCGATGGCTTTCTTTCCCGCCTGGTCTCCAGACGGCAAAAGGATAGCCTACGTCAGCTTCAAAGAAGATCGTCCCTTCATCCAGATTCGTTCGGTCATCGATCGCCTGCCTGTTCGGGCGTTTCGCTTCTCTTCGGGAACACCAAGCTCGCCAGTCTTCTCACCCGATGGGAGGTACCTCGCGTTCAGCTCCAGCAAAGATAGTAACAGCATGCAACTGTACATCGCCGATCTCCAGACGGGGCGCATTCGCCAGCTCACCCGCCTTCGATCCGTCATCCACACCTCACCCCGTTGGAATCCTCGCACCGGACGGGAACTGGCCTTCATTTCGGACCGCAGTGGAACGCCACAGATTTACGTCATCGACACCGAAAGCGGAACGACGCGTCGATTGCTCACCGAAGGAGGAGCGGCCGACTCACCGGCTTGGTCTCCCGATGGGCGGTATATCGCCTTCGCCTGGCGCCCTCCCGAAGCAACGAAGTATGATATTTTTATTATGGACATCGCCAGTCAACAAATCGTACAATTAACCGACGGGCCGGGGAGTAATGAAAGTCCAACATGGTCGCCCGATGGTCGCCATTTGGCGTTCCAATCGAACCGGTCCGGACGATTTGAGATTTACGTGATGCACGTTGATGGAAGCGGAGTGAAACAAATTACGAAGGCTGGAGGAACCTCCCCAGCGTGGTGGAGAGCAGGAACAGCAAAATAAAAAGGGGGAAATGCATATGAAGCGGAGAACGAGTGGACTTTTTTTCAGCCTATGCGTGGTCATGGCACTGGGGGCCGCTTGCAAGCCACAGATCTCGCTCCAAGTTGACCGAGATCACATCAAACAAGGAGAGGAAGTGACGCTCACCTGGACGAGTAAGCATGCTCGGACGGTCACGCTCAACGGCGAGCCCGTTGCCAAGAGTGGATCAAAAACCGTCAAACCGAGGCAGACGACCGTTTATGAAGCCGTCGCCCGGAGAGGAAAAAAAGAGGCCCGCGCTCGTGCTCAGGTGGAGGTCGAGATTCCGCCCCCTGCCCCTACGCTCACATTCACTGCCGAACGAAACGTGATCCTCCGTGGTGAGAGCACGACGTTACGCTGGAGCGCGACCCATGCCGACGTCGTGGAAATCACTGGATTGGGACGCGTCCCGCCCAACGGATCGCGGCGCGTGTCACCCAGCCAGTCGACGACGTATACGGCGACGGCTCGGGGTCCCGGGGGCTCAGAGACCAAGAGCATCCGAATCACCGTGAATGAACCTCCGCCGCCGCCTCCTCCACCACCACCCACGACGCGAACGCGAACAGCCGATGACATCGCCCGCGAATTTGCAGAGAACGTGAGGGTTATCTACTTCGCGTTCGATAGCGCTGAACTCGACCAAGAAGCCCAGTCGCGACTGCGAGCCGCCGTTGAGTGGCTCAATCGACCGGAGAATCGAACGGTGAGATTCCGCATCGAAGGTCATTGTGACGAGCGTGGGACGGAAGAGTATAACCTCGCCTTAGGTGATCGGCGGGCCCACGCAGCACGAGACTTCCTCATCAGCTTGGGAATCTCCCCGGATCGTATCGAGACGATCAGCTATGGCGAAGCGCGGCCCGCCGTACAGGGACATGATGAACGAGCTTGGGCGCTCAACCGCCGCGACGAATTCGTTTATCGCGGAGGGGGAGATACCGAGGTCCCGCTCGACGGCGGATCCTGATCGTCGCCGGAAACCAATAGAGGGTGGAGGAGTCTCTCCTCCACCCTGAGGAAAACAGGAGACGTTTCATGAGAAAGGTTTCTACGGTTGTCGCCCTGTTGGGTATAGGGATCTGGGGGCTTGCCGCTACCCCGTCGACCACCCTGCTTGGCAAACGCGAACTGCAGGCGATCGAAAAGCTCACCCAAGAAGTCACCGTCCTTCAACGTGACATTCGCGACCTCCAGGAGATGATGAGCCGGAATAGTGGAGAGTTGACGACCTTGGTCAATCAAACCAATGATAGCATTGCCTTGGCCAATCAAACTATCCAAGATATTCGACGAATCGTGCGGGACACACATACCCGCGTGTCAGGAGCTCTCGGTTCCCTCAACAGTCGATTGCTCGCTCAGGAGACCGCGTTGAACACGCTCAACGACCGACTAGCGGAGATCACCGATCAACTCCGGGCCGTCAATACAGAGTTGGCCGCCATCAAGGAGCGGTCGCTCGTCTCCATCGACCCCACAGATCCTATCCAGGTATTTGGAGCTGCCTATGGGGATTTCCTTCGTGGAAATTACCAATTGGCCATCGATCAATTCCGCCAGTTCCTGTTGAAGTTTCCTCATTCGGAACGCGCTGACGACGCACAATACTGGATCGGTGAGTCGTTGTTCCGCCAAGGGCTTTATGAGGAGGCCATCGCTGAATTCGACCATCTCGTGGAAACCTACCCTCAAGGCAACAGAGTTCCGGCGGCGAGACTCAAAAAGGCCCTGGCTCTCCTCGCTCTCGAAAAGACAGATCAAGCAGTTGAGGAACTTCGACAACTCATCGAAAGCTTCCCCGATGCGCCCGCCGCCTTGGCGGCCAAGCAGAAACTGGAGGAACTGGGAGTACCATTGGAGAAACCGAGGAAACCCACCCGCCGACGACGTCGCCGGCGGTGATGCCGAGGCCTCTCGAGGAGGAAGAATTCATGTCGTTCCACAAAATTATTATCATTGGCAACTTGGGCCGTGATCCCGAACTGAGGTACACGCCACAAGGCACCCCGGTCTGCAATTTCCCCGTGGCGACTAACGAGCGATGGCGAGATAGCGCCGGCGAGTGGCAGGACCGCACAACATGGTTCCGGGTCACCGCCTGGGGGAAACTGGCCGAAATCGCCAATCAATACTTGAGCAAAGGACGACAAGTCTATGTAGAGGGCCGCCTCTCTATCCAAGAATACACCGATCGGAATGGGGTGCTGAGGACCTCACTGGAAGTGAGGGCATCTGATATTCACTTTATCGGCCAGAGATCGGCCGAAATCCCTGAGGACGTGAGTCCGTCGACGGCAACGTCGCCGACAGCAGAGGCGTCTCAATCAACGGAAACGACCGCGGACGCACCAAGCCCCATTGAAGAGAATGATGCTGAGGATGTTCCCTTTTAGGTGAGGTACGATCGGACATATTAGCAGGCGGACACATTAGCAGGTAGGCCGTTTAACTGTTATCAGACGCAGTTAATCTTTGACTCGATTCCCCCGACTGGATGCCACTGGCCGCCTTACGGGCTGTCCAATGAAGCTCCCGCCATTCAAAAGTCCCACCAACAACCAGCCCGATGACAACCTCCCACTCAACAAAGAAGAAATGCGCGGGTGGGGTAAGCCCGCATCGATCCGCACCCACCGGCCCCTCCCACCCCACGACTGATAGAGCCCCCCATAGCGGCGATCTCCCACAATGACCTCCCCATTCGGAGCGACAGCAATGGTGGAAACGTTCACTGGAGGAAGACCGTTTCCACAGCGAACCCAAGCGACCTCCTCGCCCCGCAAACGGAGTTCGAACAACCCCAATGAGGTCCCCACGTAAATTCCTCCGGTTGACGCCCCTCCTTCCCTTAGTGCCTGAACGCGGTAAGCATGCCCATCGATGGAAAGTCGGCGCCATGTCTGTCCCCCATCGAGCGAGAGCTTGAGCCCTCGGCTCGTTCCCACCACAATGGTCTTTTCACGCAGCCGACTCACCAGGAGAGACGTCAAGACCTCTCCCGGATCAGCGAGAACCAACGGATTCCAGCGCTCGCCCATCTGGTCCAGG